>NZ_JBFRMM010000032.1:0-102486 GCF_041470465.1 Vibrio sp. 10N.261.55.F4
CGATGAACCTAAAAAAAGGGCCAACTCTTTCGAGTTGGCCCTTTCCAAACGTTTGGTGGAGCTGGCGGGAGTTGAACCCGCGTCCAAAAATCATTCATCATTGGTACTACATGCTTAGTCGATCTTTAATTTCACCAGCAACCTGCGAACCGACACGCTAGTTAAAGGCTAACCTGAATTATAATTCGCGCTTTTCCTCTCAGGTGGGAGAAGCCACGCTAGCTAGTTTGGGTTTGATCTCTTATTGGTCCCCGTCTTACGAGCGGAAGCTAGGGTAAGAGAGCTCTGAGCAGGTTATTAAGCTGCTAGTGCGTAGTTTTCGTCGTTTGCGACTATTTTTTTGCGGCTTTTAACGTGGCCAACCGCCCCACGGCATGCACCTCAGACTTCAAAATTCCTGTCGAATCCTAAATCAGCCCCAAGTGTTATTTGCATAGTACCAGAAAAGCTTACCCTGTCTAGCACTGTGCGTTTAAGTGCTTAAAATTAACGCAAATTACTCTTCATAATTCGTGCTTTATCTCTCGCCCAATCTTTTTCTTTCATATCAGTACGTTTATCGTGCAGCTTTTTACCTTTCGCTACGCCAACTTTAATCTTCGCCCAAGAGCGAGACCAGTAAAGTGCGGTTGCGACAAGCGTCATGCCTTCACGGTTAATACGACCGATAAGGTTGTCGAGTTCTTTTCTCGACATTAATAGTTTACGGATACGTGTTGGGTTCGCCACGATATGAGTACTCGCTTGAGTTAGCGGAGTAATCGTCATACCACTGATGAATGCTTCGCCATCTCGGATGTATACGTAGCTTTCTGCGATATTGGTTTTGCCTTCACGTAGGGATTTTACTTCCCAGCCTTGTAGCTCAAGCCCCGCTTCTATCTCATCATCGATGAAATATTCGTGGCGAGCTTTCTTATTAAGCGCAATGGTATTACTACCGGCTTTTGATTTTGATTTATTCTTTGCCATAATGGCCTCATTATACGGAATGCGCCCTAGATGGGGAATCCTTTTTATTTGCGCTCTGGCCCAATACAATTAAAATTGCAGTTTGTGTTAATGTAACGCTGTCTTTAACAGGAGTCTATATGCCAAAGGTTACTCGTTCAGCATTAGTGTCTTTTAGTGCCGACCAGATGTTCAGCTTGGTCAATGATGTTGCTCGTTATCCTGAGTTTTTGCCAGGATGTTCTGGTTCTCGTGTGATCGAATCTTCAGATTCCGCGATGGTGGCTTCGGTTGATGTCTCTAAAGCTGGTATCAGTAAAACATTCACTACGTCGAATCGAATGGCGGATGGTGCTGAAATTTTAATGGAGCTGGTAGATGGCCCGTTTAAGAAGCTGGAGGGGGGCTGGTATTTCACTCCTCTAGACGACCAAGCATGTAAGGTTGAACTTAAACTAGAGTTTGAATTTTCTAGTCGAATGATTGAAATGGCATTTGGCAAGATTTTCAATGAACTGACAAGCAATATGGTCAGTGCTTTTACTCAACGAGCGAAACAGGTTTACTAAGCCATGACTATTGAATCAGATATGATCCACGTAGAAGTTGTGTTTGCGCTTCCACATGAGCAGCGTGTATTTACCTTAGTGGTAAATAAGAACGCGACCGTTGAAGAGATTATTGCGCAGTCTGGTGTTTTAGAGTTGTATCCAGAAATCGACTTGGCGAAAAATAAAGTTGGCGTATACAGCCGCAACGTTAAGTTAGATGCAACCGTTCGAGATAAAGATCGTATCGAAATTTATCGAGCACTGTTAGCCGATCCAAAAGAAATTCGCCGTAAGCGTGCTGAACAAGCAAAAGCGGCCGCAGCTAAATCGTAATGCTAAACAAGTTTGACTAAGAAGAGAGCTCGCTATATTGGCGAGCTTTTTTGTGCCTGTTGGTTAGACAACGCAGCTAATTTGTTAGCAGATATTAAAAAGCCTGCTCATGTGAGCAGGCTTTTGCGATTCTTGCTTTGTCGACGGATAGTTTTGTCGACTGATAGCTTTATCGGCCGAGAGCTTTGTTGACTGGAAAGCTAGCGAAGGCTTTCGAAGAATTCATCACTGGCTTCAAAATCACCATTGATCGTCACTAAGGTGCCCGTTGCATCAAAGTTAACAACAAGATTTTTTTGAATCGAGTCTTCATGGCCTTTTGTGTGGTGGTAAATGTAGTACCACGTATCTGGGTAGCCATTTTCGATAAGCATAGGTGAGCCCATAACGTAACGAACTTGTGTTTTTGTCATGCCAAATTTCAGCTGATCGACAGCTTCTTGTTCAACATAGTTACCCTGATTGATGTCAATTCGATAAACCAACTTCTCTAGTAGAGAGCAACCGGTCAACATTGTTAGTGCAAGTGGAACTGCAACTAACCACTTTTTAATTCGCATAGTCTGAGATCTTTCTTCGCTAAAATACTGCCTGATAATAAACAAGCTCCAGCAAGAAGTAAAAAGCTCCTTGCACTTTGAGCTTGTTATGACTGGCAATTTTGAATTAAGTTGCAAAATTGCCAAGAATTTTCGGTAAATTATCAGAAAGTTGCTGAATATGTAACCTAAGCTGCGATTAATAACTCTTTTGCGTTGGCAAGCGTCGATTCTGTAATCTGGCTGCCACCAAGCAGTCGAGCAAGCTCTGAAACGCGTTGTTGCTCATCAAGCGTGTGCATTTGAGTCTCTGTTTTACCTGATTTCGTGTTCTTCGCAACAAACAGCTGTTGGTGACCGCAACCGGCAACTTGAGGTAAGTGCGTCACACACATCACCTGCGTAGATTCGCCCAGCTTACGTAGCATTTTCCCGACAACCGCAGCCGTTGGTCCACTGATACCCACATCGACTTCATCGAAAATCAGGCTTGGTGTGTCGACTTTTTGCGCTGTGATCACCTGAATCGCTAATGAGATTCGTGATAACTCACCACCAGAAGCCACTTTAGCAATTGGCTGCATTGGTTGGCCTGGGTTGGTCGAAACAATGAAGGTCACGTTATCCATACCCAATGGAGAAGGGTGTGTGTTGGTGTTGTTCACTTCAATGGCAAACTGCGCTTTTTCCATGCTCAGTTCGTGCATGCTTTGCGTGATCAGTTTGTTGAGCTCTTTTGCATAACGAGTTCGAGATTTATGAAGCTTCTCTGATTTGGCAACGAACGACTGGTATTGGTTTTCCACCTCGTTTGCCAGTTCTTCTAATTTTTCATCAGAGCAATCAAGCGCTTCAACTTGTTGTAGTAAGTCTTGATGGTGCTTATACAGCTCTTCAGGTAACACGTGGTGTTTACGAGACATCGACATCACTTTAGAGAAACGCTCCTCAACGTAAGCCATACGACCGGGATCAACATCAATGCTGTCTAGGTAGGTTCTTAACTCGTTGTTGGTCTCTTCGATCTGAATAATGGCTTCAGAAAGCAAGTTCGGTAACTCGGCCAATCTTTCATCTAGCTCAGCTAGCTGAATTAAGGAGTTATTGGCCGATTGCAGAATACCAAGCGCATTAACTTCTTCGCCTTCATAAATAAGCTCGATAGCTTGCTGACAGGTTGTGGCCAGTTCTCCGCTATTGGAGAGGCGCTTATGCTCTTGTTCGAGGTCTTCATATTCTTCCTCCCCAATAGACAGCTCATTTAACTCTTTGATTTGGTATTCAAGAAGTTGTTTTTGAGCTTGGTTTTGCTGGCTATTTTCACGTAACTCTTTTAAGTGGTTATCCGCTTGTCGCCAGGCTTGATAAGCATTACGTGTCGATTTCAATAGGTTCAAGTGGCCTGCGTATTGATCAAGCATGGCCATTTGGTAATCGCTTTTCATCAACTGGTGATGCGCGTGTTGACCATGGATGTTGATCAGCAGTTGTCCTAGCGATTTCAATTGCGAAAGAGGGACAGGGCTACCGTTGATGAATGCACGAGAACGACCTTCTTTTGAGATGGTTCTGCGCAGGATGCACTCACTGCCATCAAGCAATTCGTTGTCTTCTAACCAGCGGGTAGCATGCAGATTGTTCTCAAGTAAAAAAGCGGCACTGACTTCGGTTTTTTCTTCACCTTGTCGAACCATTCCTGCATCGGATCTTCCTCCAAGGCATAAGCCTAAAGCATCGATAGCGATAGATTTACCCGCACCAGTTTCCCCGGTGATTGTTGTCATGCCTTTAGAGAGTTCTAGCTGTAAAGACTTAACAATAGCGAAATTATTAACACTTAAATGAGCCAGCATTTTTATTTACCTGTATAACTGAACAATACTGTATATAAGCTCAGTATATACTGTTTCTTTATACAGTAAAGTCGACAGGTGAAAATTTTTTGCGACAGCTCTCAGAATTGAGCTTGTCTGTAGATCACTGAAACCGCTATAGATTCCCAACTCAGTCGTTCCTCCCTCTTGGGAGTGGAGGTATAAGGAACTGCAGAGAAGCTAGAGCCGACGGGCTTTTACTGGCAATAAAAAGGCTGACGAATGTCGTCAGCCTTTCAAATTTTCGGTTACCACTGGAGCGTTTATTCTTTTAGAACAGCTTACTCGACCAACCTAGTTTGTTACGTAGAACATGGTAGTAGTTGTAGTCTTTAGGATGGATCAACTTAAGTACATTCGGGCTTTGGTAAATGTGGATCTCATCACCAGGAGAAACAGGCAGTGAGATTTGACCATCGCAGCTCACCTCCTGAGTTCCACGGTTATCAGGCGATACGATAAGCTTAATACGACGCTTGCCATCCACCACCAATGGGCGGCTTGAAAGGGTATGCGGGAACATTGGCACGAGTGAGATAGCATTTAGGCTTGATGACAGGATAGGGCCGCCGCCGGAAAGCGAGTAGGCGGTAGAACCTGTCGGTGTTGAGACGATTAAGCCATCAGAGCGCTGTGAGAAGGCGAAGCTGTCATCGATATACACTTCGAACTCGATCATGTGAGCAACTTGGCCGGGGTGCAGTACAGCCTCATTAAGGGCTGCATTGTGGCTTTTTATCTGGCCGTGACGATGAATTTCAGTTTCAAGTAAGAAGCGTTCTTCTTCCATGAACTCTCCCTTAAGCACATCAGTCAGCGCGCTCTGGAAGTTTTCAGGGTTGAGATCGGTTAGGAAACCAAGATTACCTCGGTTAACACCTATCACTGAAATGTCGAAACGTGACAAAATTCTAGCCGCACCGAGCATATTTCCATCACCACCCACAACAATTGCGAGATCGGCACGTTTACCCAATTCAATCAGGCTAGAAAAATGTTCTTGTGGGATATCGTCCAAAATGCTGGAGAGCCTATCATCAACAAACACTTGATAACCCTCAGTACTTAACCACTGATAGAGCTCTCTATGAGTCTGAATTGCTTGCTGATCTCGAGGTTTACCAATAATTGCGATGACTTCAAATGGCTTTTTCATAACGTTTCCAAACGAATTAGGCTTGAATCAAAATTCTTCATCCCCATAATAAAGGCAAGTTGAACGTCTATGCGAGTGTTTTATATCAATTTGGGGTGCAAACACGCCTGTCACTTGCATTGAAAACGAATTCTGGAGATATCATGAGCAACGAAGAAAACAAAGTAACCGAAGCAGAGCTAGATCAGATCATCGCTGAAGCTGAGAAAGTTGAAGAAGCTGAACTGAATGAAGACGCTGCTGATGAGCAGGAAGCAAAAATCGCTCAACTGGAAGCTGCACTGCTTTCTAGTGAATCTAAAGTGAAAGAGCAGCAAGATTCTGTTCTTCGCGCGAAAGCTGAAGTTGAAAACATGCGTCGCCGTAGCGAACAAGAAATTGATAAAGCGCGTAAATTCGCTTTGAACAAGTTTGCTGAAGGTCTGCTTCCTGTAATCGACAACCTAGAGCGTGCAATGCAAGCAGCAGACGCTGAAAACGAAGTGGTTAAGCCACTGTATGAAGGTGTTGAGCTAACGCACAAAACGTTCGTAGACACAGTTGCTAAGTTTGGTCTTAAAGAGATCAACCCTGAAGGTGAAGCGTTCAACCCTGAATTCCACCAAGCGATGTCTATTCAAGAAAGCCCAGATCACGAATCGAACACGGTTATGTTTGTGATGCAAAAAGGCTACGAACTAAACGGTCGTGTGGTTCGCCCAGCGATGGTTATGGTTGCTAAGTAATGACGAATTACGTTGCCAAGTGATTGACTGGTGCATTGACTGAGTTAGTCGCAGCGACAAAATAAATCACTGGTTTGCGTAAAATAAAAAGAGAGGTATAGGCCTCTCTTTTTTTGTGCCTATAACTTGAGAGTCCACGTAAATAAGCATCAAAACCGCATTAAGAATGTCGTTCTTTTTATTTCATTCAGGTCAGCGATTTAGAGTTTTGTGTTATGAAGCTTGTTGTTATTGAGTAAATGTTTTGATGTCACATTTGTGATATTTTTGTAAATAAATACTTTTAATTGTTATCTTTGTATGTAAAATCCACTGCCATATAGCGATTTTGGTCGCATATATAACTATAAAAGTACAAATTTCAAACACAACAAACTGGAGAAGAACGATGGATAAATCGCTCTCAAGTAAAATTTTTGTAGGCTTGTTCGCCGGTCTACTTATTGGTACTGCTATTCAGTACCTATTCAGCGGTATTGCTATTTTTGATACGTATCTACTTGGCGCTGCCGAAGGTGCTGGTGGTATGTTCGTATCACTTATCAAATTGCTTGTAGTTCCTCTTGTTTACGTATCTATTGTTTGCGGTATCGTTGAGCTAAAAGATATTCGTTCATTTGGTCGTCTTGGTGGTAAAACCTTTGGTCTTTACATTATTAACACCATCATCGCGATTTCTGCAGCGCTAACGATTGGTCTTATTTTCCAACCGGGTGCTGGTGCGAATCTAGCGGGTACAGTTTCTGAGACAATTGCGCTTACAACAACTGAAACGCCAGATATCTTCTCTCTTGTTGTTAATATCGTTCCTAGCAACCCTGTAGAAGCATTTGCAAGTGGAGACATGCTACAAATCATCTTCATGGCAATTTTGACAGGTCTTGCTATTCAAGCGCTTGATTCTCGTGGTGGCCCAGCTATCAAGACATTCAAGATGGCTAACGAAATCATGATGAAGCTTATCGGCCTAGTAATGAGCTTGGCGCCTTACGGTGTATTTGCTCTGATGATTCAACTGGGCGCAACACTGGATGCAGACACGCTAATGTCAGTTGCTGGCTATGTAGCGCTTGTTGTAGCGATGCTTGTGTTCTGGATCTTCTTCTTCTACCCAATGATGGTTGGTTCATTCACTGGTATTTCTCCAAAGCAGTTCCTACGTGCAACTCGTGAGCAAATCCTTTTCTCACTATCGACTGCAAGCTCGAACGCGACGATTCCAGTAACAATGCGTACTCTGACGGACAAACTAAACGTATCTAAGTCAGTGGCAGGTTTCGGTGTACCACTAGGTGCAACAATGAACATGTCTGGTGTATCTATCTACATCGCACTAGCAACTATGTTCGTAGCAAACGCATTCGGTCAGCCAATCAACACTGCTGATATCTTTACTCTAGGTCTAACTATCTTGCTACTTTCTATCGGTGCTGGTGGTGTTCCTGGTGGTGGTGTGGTTATGGTCGGTGTTCTATTGCACCAACTAGGTTTGCCACCAGAAGGTCTAGCGATTGTTGCTGCTGTTGACCGTATCTGTGACATGTTCTGTACTTCTTCTAACGTTGTTGGTGATACTGCGGTTAACACTATCGTAGCGAAATCTGAAAACGAAATCGGCGTTGAAGCTAACGAAGAAGCTGAGCTAAAGAAAGCAGAAGCATAATTCTTAATTAAGATTCGATAATTAGAAGCCCCGCTCAATGAGAGCGGGGCTTTTTTGTTTCTGATGATAAGTGCTTTGGGCTATCTGATAACTTAGCTAAAAAGATCTTTGATTGGTGTTAAGTCTCATTTTTTCTTTTTACTCGTGCCGAATTGGCCATCAGTTTTCAATCTTTAATATAGATCACATATAATAATACAATATTATTATATTGTTCTGACAACCTACATTATGACGACATAAAGGAAACCCAATAATGAAGCTGTCTTACCTTAGCCTACTGACTGCCAGCCTTTTAGCCGCTCCCGCTCTTGCTTCTAATCACGATATTGGTCAACAGTTCAATCTTGACCCTGCAAAAGCACCAGCACAAAACTTCGATTTATCTAAATGGAAAATTAACTTACCGGAGCTGACGACTGAAGGGTCTAGAAAAGGTAAAACGCTGGAGATTGGTAAAAAGGAACTGTCGAATGTAGACACGCCTTACGTTCACCCTAAATGGTTCTACACGGATGCCGAGTCTGGTGCGATGGTGTTTGTGGCTCCGAATACAGCTCCAACGACGCCAAACAGTAAAAACACGCGTAGTGAGCTAAGAGCGATGCTAGCGGATAGCTACTCTGCGCCGAGCAACAACTTCGCGATTTCAAGCCATAAGAACGCGGAAGAGTTTGGCTCTATCGGTGGCCAGATGACGGCAACACTTTCTGTTGATCAGGTGAGCACCAGCGGTAACTATAAGAAAACCGGTGCATTCTCTGTGGTTATTGGTCAAATCCATGGGTCGGATAATGAACCTCTGAAAATTGTTTACCGCAAATTGCCAGAGCATGAGCATGGTTCGTTAACGTGGAACTATGAATTAAACCCGCCGACAGAGATGAAAAATGCGAAGGATGAAAACGGTAAGAAGCTTCGTAAAGACATTCGCCATGATGTATTTGGCCAATACAATCTGAAAAAAGGCAGCTCGGATCCTACTGATGGTATCAAGCTAGGTGAAGTGTTCTCATATGATGTGAATATCAAAGATAACATCATGCACTTAACCTTTACTAAAAATCCAAACTCAGCCGAACCTGTTGTGAAGACCTATGATGTTGACTTGGCAAAGGGTAAATATCAGGGACACGATATCGATCTTGGTTACGGTCAAGACTGGATGTACTTCAAAGCGGGTGCGTATAACCAGTGTAATACTAAGAAGTCGAGCTCAGCCTGTGAATGGCGTGGTATGGAAGCGGGTGATTACACTCAAGCGAGCTTCTACCAGTTAGTGCTCAACCAATAATATGGCTGAATCAGTCACCATTTGAACAATATTTAACTGATTAATATCTATTTGAAAAAGACCTTCCACATGAAGGTCTTTTTTTATGGCATCTGGAATAGGGTTGAGGTTTCAATGTGGCGACAAATGCGAGAGTTTCTCAACATTGGAGCCTTAATTGGCAAGGGATCGGTCACTTTTTACCTTTATGTAAAAAGATACGGGAAAAAATAGATTTTTTTTACTTATTCCCTTGAAAACCAGTTTGCAGCCCTTATCTATGGTGCATACGAAAGCAAATTACATTTGCACTTTAATTTTGTGTATTAGGGTTGATTCCCTGATTACCACCCCCACATATGTGGGTATAGCAAAAACTTAATAGAAAATATTTCGGAGATGGCCTGATGGGTAAAATCATTGGTATTGATTTAGGTACTACTAACTCTTGTGTTGCTGTTCTTGACGGCGACAAACCACGCGTAATTGAAAATGCTGAAGGCGAACGCACAACAGCATCAGTAATCGCATACACAGAAGGCGAAACGCTAGTTGGTCAACCTGCAAAACGTCAAGCTGTTACTAACCCTCAAAACACACTGTTCGCTATCAAGCGTCTAATCGGTCGTCGTTTTGAAGATGAAGAAGTTCAACGCGATATCGAAATCATGCCTTTCAACATTGTTAAGGCTGACAACGGTGATGCATGGGTTGAAGCGCAAGGCCAAAAAATGGCTGCTCCTCAAGTATCTGCTGAAGTTCTTAAGAAAATGAAGAAAACAGCTGAAGACTTCCTAGGCGAAGAAGTAACTGGCGCAGTAGTAACTGTTCCTGCTTACTTCAACGATGCTCAACGTCAAGCAACGAAAGATGCTGGCCGTATCGCTGGTCTAGATGTTAAACGTATCATCAACGAACCAACTGCTGCTGCTCTAGCTTACGGCCTAGACAAGCAAGGTGGTGATCGCACTATCGCTGTATACGACCTTGGTGGTGGTACATTCGATATCTCTATCATCGAAATCGATGAAGTAGAAGGCGAGAAGACTTTCGAAGTTCTTTCAACTAACGGTGACACTCACCTTGGTGGTGAAGATTTCGATAACCGCATGATCAACTACCTAGTAGATGAGTTCAAGAAAGAGCAAGGTATCGACCTTAAAGCTGATCCACTAGCAATGCAGCGTGTTAAAGAAGCAGCAGAAAAAGCGAAAATCGAGCTTTCTTCTACTACTCAAACTGACGTAAACCTACCTTACGTTACTGCTGATGCGACTGGTCCTAAGCACATGAACATCAAAGTGACTCGTGCGAAGCTTGAGTCTCTAGTTGAAGACCTAGTTCAACGTTCTCTTGAGCCACTAAAAGTTGCTCTAGCGGATGCTGACCTATCTGTAGGCGAAATCACTGACGTTATCCTAGTTGGTGGTCAAACTCGTATGCCTATGGTTCAAGCTAAAGTAACTGAATTCTTCGGTAAAGAGCCACGTAAAGACGTGAACCCTGACGAAGCTGTTGCAATGGGTGCTGCTGTTCAAGGTGGTGTACTAGCGGGTGACGTTAAAGACGTTCTACTACTAGACGTTACTCCTCTATCTTTCGGTATCGAAACGATGGGCGGCGTGATGACTAAGCTTATCGAGAAAAACACAACTATCCCTACTAAAGCGGATCAAGTGTTCTCTACAGCTGAAGACAACCAAAACGCAGTAACTATCCACGTTCTTCAAGGTGAGCGTAAGCAAGCGACTTACAACAAGTCTCTTGGTCAGTTCAACCTAGAAGGTATCCAACCAGCACCACGTGGCATGCCACAAATCGAAGTAACATTCGACCTAGATGCTGATGGTATCCTGAACGTATCTGCTAAAGATAAAGCAACAGGTAAAGAGCAGAAGATCACTATCCAAGCATCAGGCGGCCTGTCTGAGGAAGAGATCGAAGCAATGGTACAAGAAGCAGAAGCTAACAAAGAAGCGGACAAAAAGTTCGAAGAGCTAGTAACTGCACGTAACCAAGCTGACCAAATGATTCACGGCACTAAGAAGCAAGTAGAAGAAGCTGGTGAAGCTTTACCTGCAGACGAGAAAGCTAAAATCGAAGCGGCTATCACTGCACTAGAAGAAGTTAAGTCTGGTAACGATAAAGAAGCTATCGACGCTAAAGTTCAAGAACTTATGCAAGCAGCTCAAAAGCTAATGGAAATTGCTCAACAGAAAGCTCAAGCTGAACAAGCTGGTGCTGACGCTGGTGAACAACCTAAGCAAGACGACGATGTTGTAGACGCTGAGTTTGAAGAAGTTAAAGAAGACAAAAAATAATTTCGTCGCAGAGTAGCCTGATTTCGTTATCGGAAGTGTCCACCTACTAACGTAGGCTCCGCGCTTCCACTTAGGACTCAAGCTATCTGCTTAGAAATTTGTCTCAAAGACTTATTATTGCGGGCGTCAGAGGTAACTCTCACGCCCGTAAATTTGTATTTAGACTTGTCGATCTAGATAATAGCTTTATTCGGCATTTCAGCCGGCAGAACTTTTATCTAGATTGATACACAGACTACTGAAGTGATCATTCGGTAGTAGCAATTATTTTGGTGACCTAGAACATGTCAAAACGTGATTTTTACGAAGTATTAGGCGTAAGCCGCGATGCATCAGAGCGCGATATTAAAAAAGCGTACAAACGCTTAGCGATGAAATTCCACCCGGACCGTAACCAGGGTGATGAGACCGCAGCAGATAAGTTTAAAGAAGTAAAAGTAGCGTACGAGATCCTAACCGATTCTCAAAAGAAAGCAGCTTACGACCAATACGGTCATGCAGCCTTTGAACAAGGTGGCATGGGCGGCGGCGGTGGTTTCGGCGGCGGTGGCCAAGGTGACTTCGGCGATATCTTCGGTGACGTATTTGGCGACATCTTCGGCGGCGGTCGTCGTGGTGGCGGTCAACAGCGTGCACAACGTGGTTCAGATCTACGTTACAACATGGAACTTTCTCTAGAAGAAGCGGTTCGTGGTGTTTCTAAAGAAATCGAAGTACCAACACTTGTAGAGTGTGATACGTGTGACGGCAGCGGCGCGAAAGCGGGTTCTTCTGCACAAACGTGTGGCACTTGTCATGGCCACGGCCAAGTACAAATGCGCCAAGGTTTCTTTGCGGTTCAACAGACTTGTCCTACTTGTAACGGTAAAGGCAAGATCATCAAAGACCCATGTAACTCATGTCATGGTCAAGGTCGCAAACAGAAGACGAAAACACTTAACGTTAAGATCCCTGCTGGTGTTGATACTGGCGATCGTATTCGTCTATCAGGCGAAGGCGAAGCGGGAGAGCAAGGCGCTCCAGCTGGCGATCTGTACGTACAAGTACACGTAAAAGAACACAACATCTTTGAGCGTGACGGCAACAACCTTTACTGTGAGGTTCCAGTAAGCTTCTCAATGGCTGCTTTAGGCGGTGAAGTTGAAGTTCCAACACTGGATGGTCGTGTAAACCTTAAAGTGCCAGAAGAAACACAAACGGGCCGTATGTTCCGTATGCGTGGCAAAGGCGTGAAAGGCGTTCGTGGCGGCGGTGTGGGTGACCTAATCGTTAAGCTAGTGGTTGAGACTCCAGTTAAGCTAAGCTCTCGCCAAAAAGAACTACTGCGTGAATTCGAAGAAACATGTTGTGGTGAAGCGGCAAGCAAGCATAAGCCAAAGTCTGAAGGTTTCTTTAGCGGCGTTAAAAACTTCTTCGATGACCTAACTAAGTAATCAATTTATTGATGTCTTAGGTTATTGATGCCTTGAGTTTTTAATGATTTAAGTTATTGATAAAGTTGGAAAAGCCTGCTCGTTTAGCAGGCTTTTTTGTATCTGTAGATCAGGGGAAAAGAAGCTCGAGAAGAAAGAGTCGAGATTTATCAGATAAATTCTAGAGCCCTTTGGTGGTTGCTCTTGTTACTTCCAACACGTTTCTGGCTCCGAAATGCCCGAGTGGTGCAATTCCAACTTATCGGTATTCGAGTCAAAACATTCATCATTTACTTGCTGCGAAAGCGGTTCCGCTTGAATTGAATAGGTGGTGCTACTCGCAGAGATCGCTAGCGTGTATCGGCTAGTATCGGTATCGCAAAACAAGCATGTCCCTCCTGAAATAATATTCTCCGCTGCCGACGCATAGTTCCCTGTGTATAGAGTTTCTATCTCCAGTTGCATCTTGGTTAAGTCGGCCATCGCTGTAACTCGATGTGCCTTGATAACATGGTTGGTATAACTTGGATACGCAATGGCGCCGAGTATCCCCACGATGGCGACAGCGATCAATAATTCGATCAATGTCATTCCTCTAATGCTTAAGTTGTTGTTGTTGCATATATTTCTTCGAATCATCGCGAGTAGTTTCCTTTCATATCTCTGCCCATTTTTCTCTGGTGGTAGCATCGGTGCAAGATTAAATGCAGTTGCGCATTGAGTTACATAGGAATTTGGGAAATGACTCGCGGGTTTACTTTATTAGAGCTGTTAGTAACGGTATCGGTACTGTCGATACTGATAGCGACGGCTGCCCCGAGTTTTAGTTCGGTTACTGAAACCGTCAAGATGCAGCGACTCGCCGGAGAGTTGAATGGTTTTCTCATTCAGGCCAAGTCTGAATCGGTCAAAAGGAATCAAGATCTGTGGGTACATTTCTCTATGGATAAAAATGAGGTGCAATCAACCGGAGAGTGGACTGTAAGGTTAAAGCCTACTGAAGACCTTTCTGGTGAAACGTTACTGATGTTGTCAGGCGAACCGTTTCGAGATGTCTCGTTTTCCCATAATTACACAGGTGCAAGAATCAGTTTTGAGAGTGTAAGGGGAAGGCCAGCCAGAGGGACGATTTATCTTTCTCCAAACACAGCGTCCACAGACAGATTGTTGGTTAAATTATCCAGCCCTCCTGGGCGAATTAAGGTGTGCGGTGAGTCGAGTGCGCAGTATGGCTATGATGCGTGTTAGACCGATTGTGGTAGCGCCTACTAAACAGCAAGGCACATCATTAATTGAGTTAATGGTGGCGTCTGTGATTGGTGTGTTTGCGATTTCGATTATTGGCAGTGTCTTTATAACAGGGCAGAGAATTGCCAAAGACAAAGGCATTGAATTATTGCTGCTACAAAATCTAACCAGCACCATGCAGGTCATGAAAGAGGATATCCAACGAGCGGGTTACGATGGTTCAAACGGTTACTCAATCAAGTTGTCTGGCGCGAGTAACACCATCCAAGTGAGTGGCGGTGTGGCGGTGGGTTTTGTTTACTTCCGAGAGGGCTCAAGCGCAAGTAAAGAACATCGAAATATCGTTTACAGAAAAAATGGAACCAAACTGCAAATATGTGAGAAGGGCACCACTGTATCGGAGGCAATTCCTACATTTCATGAGGTTACTGGATGTTACTCACTGTTCGATGACAACCTCATTGATGTTGATGAGTTCAGCATTAATTCCCAAGTATTGGAGCAGAATTCTATCAAGAGCACGCTCACTGATATCAGTATTACAGCGTCAATCCCAACCGCAGGTGTTTCCAAATCTGTTTCGGTTTCCGTTAAGCAGAGGAACTGGCAATGATGATATTTAAAAAGCAGCGTGGTGTGGTGACGTTATTGATTACGTCAGTGCTTTTAATTGGTGCTTTAGTGGTGACATTAGGCACGTATCGCAGTGTATTCCATCAAATTAAAGTCGCACAGAATGAAGTGCAGGGCAGACAAGAACACTGGCGATCGGAAGGAGGCTTGGAGTGTGGCTTCACTTACATCGCTGAAAATGATCTGACAGCTATTCCCAATGATTTAATGGATTATTGTCAGCAGTCGAAAGTCGTTACGTTGGGATCAGAAGCACTCACGCCAAATATATTGGTGTCGAGTTCTGAGTCTTTATCGCTGAACAAAGAGATTAGTTTTGTAGACGCTTCGGGATTAGGAGTAATGCAAACCAATTCGAGTTTAGAATTTATTTCTGATCACAATATCGATATTAATCCTGATATTGCTCTTACTGCTGTTGATGGTATTAACGAGTGTGTATCGGTTCGATTTTTAGATAGTGTTATCTATAAGCAAAAGGGAGGAGGACGTTTGAAGACCATTACTCCAGAGTCACCTCCTTTTTCTACGTTTGAGTCTTGCCAACAAACCACCAATATTAGCAATGATGCAACCATCGACTCCGTTGGGGCGCTGCCTTCAAACTCTTTTCAATCAGATTTCAAATTCGATCCGGATATCGATACGTTCTCTAATTATTTTGGCGTGCCAAAGACGTCAGAGAACATTGACCAAATTAAGCTTGATTATCATGTTATAGACCTTATTGATCGGACAGTTGTCCCCCCTAAGCATATTGACTTGGTTGATGGTGAATATGAAGGAAATAAGTGTAGCAAAGCCATTAATGATGCCTTTTCAAGTGGGGAGAATAAGGTATGGGTTATAGGTGATTGCGTCGTTTATTCACCTGCGATTAATGTAGTTGAACCTATCCCAGGGGTTATTACGCCTCGCTCTTTAGTGATTCAGGACGGCATCGTTGCGAATGGTAACGCGAGCGTATTTGACGGGGCTTTTTATCAGCTAAATGATATGACCGTATTCGATAACACTAACTCTCCCGATACTGATACCGACCTACTGAGTGGTTTGTGGGCTAAAGTTCCAGATACAATTCCTATTACTGATTTAGTACAGAGTAATTCGGTTTATATTGGATTTGCTTCTTTTTTCCCTAAAGGAGGGATGTTCTTTGATTCCGTTGGTGGGTTATCGACAATTCAGGGTTCAATCAATTTGGATTATACCGGTGAATACAACCCTCATAGCACTCCTTTAAAAGCGAAGTGGAAGCGAGGATCATGGAATGATTTCTAAGAACTCAGGTTTTAGCTTGATAGAGGTTCTTATCTCTTTTCTGTTGATTGGCGTTGCCTCACTAGGGCTGGTTAAATTACAGGTCTACGCTGAACAAAAATCGGATTTTGCGCTCCACAGCGTAGAGGCGCTGCATTTTGCTGAAAGGCAGATGGAGTATTATCGAACTCGGGCGTCTAATGCGAGTGGGGCGGTAGGTTTAATTCCTTTTTCAGAACTAAATCAGGCGAGTCATTGTCTCAACACAGCAAGTTCAGATCCTTTATCCGGTTTGTCGGGGTCTGCCTATGCCATGACTTGTGAAGTGACTAATGCAAACGGTGCTCTGTCTAGCGCATTAAAAAGCATTACTGTCACAATTGCATGGCAAGATCGTATGAACCACGCACAAAGTATTTACCTCGAAACTATGCTCTCCAAATACAGTGAATTTGATTGATCTATTAAGCAAACGTTTACTGCATGCCAAGGCCTACGCATCCCCTTTACTGATAGTTTTCACTCCTCGGACATTGTTTACGTGCCAGTTAAAACTCTGTATATGGAATGGTGTTTTTTGTGTTTTTATATTGTTGCTGTTGTACAGTATTTTTGCAAAATATGTCTCCATTTATGGAAAATGATGTGGAACCTTGTGCTTTTTAACAGCGACTTTAATAGAATATGTGCTGTACCAATAGGCCGTGGTCAAAACTTATATTAGGCCTAAACAAAACAACATCACATATGGAGTTACAATGAGTAACCAAGCCGTAAAAAAAGCACCATCGACTGAGAAGATCAGTGGTATGGACCGCTTTCTAAACTTCATTGAACGCGCCGGCAACAAAATTCCAGATCCAGCAATCCTGTTCTTCTGGGCTCTAGTTATTGTATGGGTAGCATCTGCACTTTTATCGAATCTTTCATTCGACTTAATCAACCCTCAAACGGGTGCTGCTCTTGAAGTAAACAACCTACTAACTGGTGAAGCGCTTGCTAGCTTCCTAGCGAATATGGTTACCACATTCACAGGCTTCGCACCTCTAGGCATCGTACTTGTTGCTATGCTAGGTGTTGGCGTTGCAGACTCTTCAGGCTTCATTACGACTGGCCTTAAGAAGATGCTTAACTTCACGCCAGCTAAGCTACTAACGCCGATGCTAATCTTGGTTGCTATCGTGTCTCACACAGCAGCTGATGCAGGTTACGTTCTAGTAATCCCTCTTGGCGGTATCATCTTCCACGCTGCGGGTCGTCACCCTCTAGCGGGTATTGCAGCAGCGTTTGCTGGTGTATCAGGTGGTTTCTCAGCGAACTTTATCCCTTCAGGTATTGATCCGCTACTAGCTGGTTTCACTCAAACAGCGGCAAACGTTCTTGACCCTGCATATGTGATCAACCCTCTAGCGAACATCTTCTTTACTGGTTTGTCTTCAATTCTAATTGTGGCAATTGGTTGGTACGTTACAGAGAAAATTATCGAGCCTCGTCTTGCTAATACGCCTGTAGATGAAGATGCAGAACAAGCACCTGATCTAGGTACGTTCACAGCCATTGAATCTAAAGCATTCAAATTCGCTGGTTGGGCAATGGTTGCCGGTATTGGTCTGCTTATCGCGGCTCTAATGCCTGAAAACTCAGCACTTCGTTCACCTGAAGGCGAATTAACGGCGTTCTCAGCACCAGTAATGAAGTCTATCGTTCCTCTGATCTTCATCCTGTTTATTATTCCGGGTATCGTCTACGGCCGTGTAGCGGGTACATTCAAGAATAGTAATGATGTTATCAAAGCAATGTCTGAGACGATGGCAACGATGGGCGCATACATTGTAATGTCGTTCTTCTGTGCTCAGTTCCTATCTGCATTCGCTCAATCAAACATCGGTACTATGCTGGCACTTTACGGTGCTGAAGGCTTGAAAGCGATGGACCTTCCAGGTGAAGCAACGGTTGTTGGTATGATTCTACTAACGGCTGCAGTTAACCTTCTTGTTGGTTCTGCTTCAGCTAAGTGGGCACTGATTGGTCCTATCCTAGTTCCAATGCTAATGGTTGTGGGTATCTCTCCTGAGCTATCTCAAGCGGCTTACCGTGTAGGTGACTCAGTGTCTAACATCATCTCTCCACTAATGGTGTTCTTCCCACTGGTTGTTGTTTACTGTCAGCGCTATGTTAAGTCGACAGGTATCGGTACTCTAGCTTCTCTAATGATGCCATTCTCGATTGCGATGTTAATCGGTTGGTCTATCTTCTTGCTAGCTTACTGGGCTCTTGGTATCCCACTAGGTATCCAAGCACCTTACACTTACACAATGTAAGATTGAACTAAGCAAAACTAAGCTTTATTCATTGCTAAGCCCGCACCGAAATGTGCGGGCTTTTTTTCGCTATTTTTTCCGTTTTTTATATCCAAGGTTTTTATATCCAAAACTTTCTATATCCAAAAATTTTTATATTCAAAATAATGGCACTCAGCTTATACTCCGGATTACGGCTAATTGTTGGCCGGTAAATTTAGGAAATCCAAGCCACATGAAAATTCTGCTTTTAGTAGGGTTAATTGTTTTAAATGGTCTGTTTGCCATGTCTGAGATTGCATTGGTAACAGCAAAAAATAGTCGGCTGAAACGCTTAGCCGAAAAACACCGCTCCGCTCAGGTTGCTCTTGATCTCAAAGAAAACCCAACCCGCTTCCTCTCTACAATCCAAATCGGTATCACGGTAATCGGCCTACTCAGCGGGATTGTGGGTGAGGCGACGCTATCGGCTCCACTAGCCGTTCAACTTGAACTGTGGGGACTAGACCCAACACAAGCGAACATCTTGTCTACTGCGGTTGTGGTGGTAGGTATTACTTATTTCGCTATCGTTGTCGGTGAGTTGGTACCAAAGCGTTTTACTCAGTCTCAAGCTGAAAACATTGCTGTGTTAGTCGCGCTGCCAATCTTCTGGTTATCTAAAATCGCGACGCCGTTTGTGTTTGCGTTGTCGGCTTCAACGGAAGGTATTCTTAAGTTGATGGGCCGAGGCGGTGAAGAAGATAGCGTTACCGAAGATGATATCCATGCACTTGTGAAAGAGGGCTCAGAATCGGGTGTGATTGAACGCGGCGAACAAGAGATGATTCGTAATATCTTGCAGCTTGATGATCGTCTTGTGAGCTCATTGATGACTCCGCGTCGAGACATCGACTTTCTGGATGTCGACCAACCCGTTGAGCAGATATTAAAGAAACTGCGTTCATCAAAACACAGTGTGTTTCCATTGTGCCAAGATCACCTCAATAAAGTGGTGGGTACACTGTCAGCCAAAGCCTTGCTGAATCAGGCGGGCAATCTAAGCATTCAAGTGATCATGGGGCTGTCTCGCTCGCCGATCTATGTTCCAGAATCGATGAAAGCTCTGCGTCTACTTGGCTACTTTAAAGAGTCGGGCACCGAGATGGCATTCATTGTCGACGAGTATGGCGATGTTCAAGGTCTTGTGACTCATTACGATATTCTTGAGGCGATTGCTGGCGAGCTATCGAATAATCCGAACGATCTTTGGACCGAGCAAGTGGAAGACGGTTTGTTGGTGGATGGATTGATTCCTATCAGTGAACTGAAAAACCGTTTAGAGCTATCGGATTTTGAGGGCGAAAGCGAGAGCTTCCAAACGCTGAATGGCCTTGTGACATGGTTAATAGGGCGCTTACCGGATGCAGGCGAAGTTGTTCAATACCAGCAGTGGCAGTTTGAAATTATCTCTGTTGAGAACAATCGCATTGTGAGTATCAAAGCGACGCCAATAGCCGATGACATAGAAGACGCTAATAGCTAACAGTTCGACCAACCAGCAAGCGGCAATGGTTCATTGTCTGTTGTTGTCTATTACCTCTTTATTGTTCATTATCTCTAAGATTAGGTATGCTTCACCGCATACCTATTTTCGTTTTTATCCTTTGTTTCTGGAGTTCCCTTTGTCAGACCATCAATTCACCCCTCAAGATGAAATCTTCATGCGACGCGCCATTGAGGTAGCTAAGCAAGCAGAGAGCGAGGGAGAGGTTCCTGTTGGTGCAGTATTAGTAAAAGGTGGGGAGATTATCTCTGAAGGATGGAACCGTTCGATTGGCAGCCACGATGCTACGGCACACGCAGAAATTGAAACCTTGCGTAAAGCCGGTCAAACCTTAGAAAACTATCGGCTACTCGATACCACTTTATACGTTACGCTAGAGCCTTGCCCAATGTGCGCAGGTGCCTTGCTACACAGCCGAGTAAAGCGCATTGTGTTTGGTGCTCCAGACTTAAAAGCAGGCGCTGCAGGTACAGTGTTGAATTTGTTTGAAAGCCAAGCCTCATACCACTATGCCGACGTTGAACATGGTTTGTTAGAGGAAGAGTGCCGTGAGCAATTACAAGCGTTTTTCAAGCGTCGTAGAAAAGAGATAAAAGAGAAGCGAAAGCAAGAACGTCTGTTGGAAGAGCAGCGTTTAGAAGCAGAGATGAAGGCTGGCAATAAGAAATAGCAGCGTACTTTCGGCACTCTCTATCGCAAGAGTGCCAAGCAAACTGACTGAGTAACTACATTTACTCAGCAATCATCTGCATGAAAGCGCGATTGCGCCAAATGATCTTCTTCTTATTATTTGAAAGCATACGCTTACGACGGTTTGCAGCAACGGTCTTATCAAGGCGCTTCGATTTCAGTTTCTTCATCATTTCAATGATTTCCTATTTGTCGTCTGACTTTTTAGTTTGGACTAACGATTTAATTATAGTGTTATTCGTTTATTTGGCCTGTCGCGCGCTTGGCTTAAATAGAAGAGCAGTTCTAGTCTAAAGCCAGCACGGAAGTGCAACAGAGCGTAATTTTGATTATGGTGTGCCGTTATAAAGTTCGATTGTTACTGCAATATGACACATCGATTTTCACGGCCTTTTGTCGAGCTTATTCTTTTATGCGCAGTTATAAAAAGCACAATAAAAAAGAGCAATGCTTAATGGCATTGCTCTTTTAGTTTCTATTGCGAAGATTCTGAACTGCTTACTGTCGATTCAGCAGCGCTAATGCTTGATTCAGCACTAGAAGTCTCTAAAGGTGGGATGACAATCAAACCCTCAAGACTCTCTTCTTGTTCTTTATTACGCTTATTTACATGGCCGATGATGCTTTGGTAATAACGGCGAATGTTCTCAACGTAATTTCTAGCTTCATCACCACGCGCATAGCCGTAGCGAGTTTGGCTGTAGTACTTCTTCTGTCTTAACAGAGGCAGTCTGTCTTTCACATCGCCCCAAGCATCGGGATCGCCACCTTGTGCCTTCGTGAGGCGACGCGCGTCCATCATGTGCCCGTAACCGACATTGTATGAAGCAAGTGCAAACCAGATCTTTTCGTGTTGAGTGATTGAATCTGGTACTCGGTTCACGATACGACGCAGGTACTCAACACCGCCTTGTACCGACTGGTTCGGGTCGAGACGGTTGGTTACCCCAACACTCTTCGCGGTGGGCAGTGTCAACATCATCATGCCACGAACACCCGTTGGTGAGCGCGCAACAGGGTTCCAGTGTGATTCTTGGTAGGCCAAAGCGGCAATCAAGCGCCAATCAAATTCTTGAGAGTACCTTTGAAATAGCGGCGACCATTTTGGCAACTTGCTGTCCAGTGCGCGGATAAAGGCACGAGTATCAACGTAGTCAAAAGTGCCGATGTGGCCGATGTATTTCTCTTCTAGTGAAGCCAGTTCACCAGACTGTTTTAGGTTACCGAAGAACTCAATCAACAGAGCATAAAGGCTTTCATCTTCAGACTTCTGCAAATACCAAGAGATAGGTTGGTCTTCTGTCAGTTCAAAAGCCAAAGCTACGTCTGGGTATAAACGTTGTGCCAGTGACAGCTCAATTGAGTCCGCAACCGTAAATAAGCGCTCGCCAGTCGATACTTCTTTGAGCAGGTCGTTGATATCAGCATTGCCGACCGCATCATAGATAAAGTCATCGTGTGTTTTCTGCAGCTGCTTTAGTGTTGGCTCAAAGTGTGAGTCTTTCACCACAACCAAAGATGGCGTTAATGTGTCAGTAGACGCCGCCTCTTCTGATTCAGTTTGTGCTTTAACAAAGTCAACCTGACGCTCATTCTCGAAATTGATCAGTTGTTCAAGGTTTCTCGGTCGCCACTGGCCTTTTTTGTATACGACCTGTTGGCTTACGTAGTAATAAGCAGGTGCGGCGCGATAAGCTCGTGTCAGTTTGTTGTTTTGCGTTAAGCCGGTCGCGATAAGATCGATTTCGCCTTTCTGCAGTGCAGGGAACAAGCCAGACAAACGGTAAGCGGGTTTAACCTCAAGCTTTACACCAAGCTCCTGCGCAAATTCACGAGCTAATTCGTAATCCAAGCCAGCAGGACCATCAGGACCGATGTAATAAGAGAGTTGGTTATTTAGGGTGCCGACACGAAGAACGCCACGATCTCGTATCTGCTCAAGGACACTTTTAGGTTCAGATTCAATCTGGCATCCAGCCAACCCAAATAGGGCGATGGCGAGCAGAAGGAACTTAGACGAAAAGATGAGCGTAAATTTAGGCATCAAAATGAAATCTCGAAAAGTGGAAGCTCCTTTATACCAAACCCCGCAAGGCTGGCAAAGCAGGTTTAATTAAACAGTTGTAAAAGTGGTGATAAATGCAGCAAAAGTACCATTTACGCAGAAAGATAAAAAAAATCACGCAAACGGTTGCTTTTGGTGTTACGTCACAAAAAGAAATGCTTTATAATGCGCTCGCATTGAAGAGGTGGGATCGGCATAGGTTTTTAAACCTTCGGGAATAGCTTCGAAGAAAACAGTTAGGTTTTTCCTTTAACCCACTGAATTTATTCCAATACTACCTTAATCAACTGCATAAGAGACGTAAGCACATGAGAATTTTGCGTGGCTCCCCAGCTCTATCTGAGTTTCGTGTTAACAAGCTTTTAGAGCTTTGTCGTGAATTAAGCTTACCTGTAACAGGTATTTACGCTGAGTTTGCCCACTTTGCTGATCTAACGGCAGACCTAGATGAGTCTGAAGTTGAGAAGCTAGAAAAGCTACTGACTTACGGTCCAACGATTGAAGAGCATGAACCTGAAGGTTTACTGCTGCTTGCTACACCTCGTCCAGGCACTATCTCGCCTTGGTCTTCAAAATCAACAGATATCGCACACAACTGCGGACTGGCTAAAGTGTCACGTCTAGAGCGCGGTACTGCTTTCTACATTGAAACCTCTGCTGAACTTTCTGAACTTCAACTTGTTGAGCTGAAAGCAATCCTGCACGACCGTATGATGGAAGTGGTTTTCACTGACTTCGAATCAGCGGCGGCACTATTTACCGTTGCTGAGCCTGCTCCTTATGCGGAAGTTGACCTACTAACTGGTGGACGTAAAGCGCTTGAAAAAGCAAACGTTACCCTAGGTCTTGCACTTGCAGAAGATGAGATTGATTACCTTCTTGAAAGCTTCACTGAGAAGCTAGGTCGTAACCCGACGGACATCGAGCTAATGATGTTTGCACAAGCGAACTCAGAGCACTGTCGTCATAAGATTTTTAACGCTGATTGGACTATCGATGGCGTTAAGCAAGAAAAATCATTGTTCAAGATGATTAAGAACACCTTTGAAACGACACCAGAACATGTTCTGTCTGCTTATAAAGATAACGCAGCGGTAATGACAGGTTCTGAAGTTGGTCGTTTCTTCCCAGATCCAGAAACTCGCCAGTACAGCTACCACCAAGAAAAAACACACATCTTGATGAAAGTTGAAACGCACAACCACCCAACGGCAATCTCACCGTGGCCAGGCGCATCGACAGGTTCAGGCGGTGAAATCCGTGATGAAGGCGCAACCGGTATTGGTGGTAAGCCAAAAGCGGGTCTTGTTGCTTTCTCTGTATCTAACCTTAAGATCCCGAACTTCGTTCAACCTTGGGAAACTGACTTTGGTAAGCCAAGCCGTATCGTTACTGCTCTGGATATCATGCTTGAAGGTCCTCTTGGTGGCGCGGCATTCAACAACGAATTTGGTCGTCCAAACCTACTTGGCTACTTCCGTACTTACGAAGAGAAAGTAAACTCTCACGCAGGTGAAGAAGTGCGTGGTTACCACAAACCAATCATGCTAGCTGGTGGTCTTGGCAACATCCGTGATGAGCACGTTCAGAAGAAAGAGATCCCGGTAGGTGCAAGCCTAATCGTTCTAGGTGGTCCTGCGATGAACATCGGCCTTGGCGGCGGTGCGGCATCTTCAATGGATTCTGGTTCTTCTTCTGAAGATCTTGATTTCGCTTCTGTACAACGTGAAAACCCAGAGATGGAGCGTCGTTGTCAGGAAGTTATCGACCGTTGTTGGCAGCTTGGTGATGCGAACCCAATCGCATTTATCCACGATGTGGGCGCGGGCGGTATCTCGAATGCTCTTCCTGAGCTAGTCGACGATGGCGAGCGTGGCGGTATCTTTAATCTACGTGACGTGCCAAACGATGAGCCGGGCATGAGCCCACTTGAGATCTGGTGTAACGAATCTCAAGAGCGTTATGTAATGGCGGTTGCTGATAAAGACATGGCAACGTTCGACGCGATTTGTAAGCGTGAACGTGCACCGTACGCAGTGGTTGGTAAAGCAACTGAAGAACGTGATCTGAAATTAGAAGATTCACACTTCGACAACACGCCAATCGACATGCCAATGGACATCCTATTAGGTAAAACACCTAAGATGCACCGTGACGCGAAAACGCTAAAAGCTAACAACCCTGCGATTGACCGTTCTGGCATCGAGATGAACGAAGCGGTTGACCGTGTTCTTCGCTTGCCAACAGTCGCTGAGAAAACATTCCTTATCACCATCGGTGACCGCTCGGTAACAGGCCTTGTAGCTCGTGACCAAATGGTTGGTCCATGGCAGGTTCCTGTTGCTAACTGCGCAGTAACAGCGGCAAGCTACGACTCTTACCACGGTGAGGCTATGTCTCTTGGTGAGCGTACGCCAGTGGCACTTCTAGACTTCGGCGCATCGGCTCGTCTAGCGGTTGGTGAAGCAATTACTAACATCGCAGCGACCAACATCGGCGATATCAAACACATTAAACTGTCGGCTAACTGGATGTCTCCAGCAGGTCACCCAGGTGAAGATGCAGGTCTTTACGAAGCGGTTAAAGCGGTTGGTGAAGAACTATGTCCAGCTCTGGGTCTAACTATCCCAGTGGGTAAAGACTCAATGTCGATGAAGACTAAGTGGGAAGAGAATGGCGAGCAGAAAGAAGTAACGTCTCCGCTATCTCTTGTTATCACTGCGTTTGCACGTGTTGAAGATGTTCGTAAGACGATTACTCCTCAGCTTCGCACTGACAAAGGTAATACAAGCCTAGTTCTTATCGACCTAGGTAACGGCAAAAACCGTATGGGTGCAACAGCACTTGCACAGGTTTACAAGCAGCTTGGTGACAAGCCAGCAGACGTAGACAACGCAGCGCAACTAAAAGGTTTCTACGAAGGCGTTCAAGCACTTGTAGCGAACGACCAAGTTGTCGCTTACCACGATAAAGGCGATGGTGGTCTATTCGTAACGCTAGCAGAAATGGCATTCGCAGGTCACTGTGGTGTTAATGCAAACATTGAAGCGTTAGGTGAAGACACGCTAGCAGCACTGTTCAACGAAGAGCTAGGTGCAGTAATCCAAGTCCGTAACGACGACCTAGACGCAGTACTTTCTACTCTTGCAGCTAACGGTCTAGAAGCATGTTCTCATGTGATTGGCTGCGTTGTTGGTGAAGGGGAAGCATCAGATGAACTAGTGATTAAGTCTGGCGAGTCTGTAGTGATTGAACGTAACCGTACTGAACTACGTACTATCTGGGCTGAGACAACGCACAAGATGCAAGGTCTGCGTGATAACCCAGTATGTGCTGACCAAGAACATGAAGCGAAGAAAGACAACTCGGACCCAGGTCTGAACGTGAAACTGAGCTTTGACGTAAACGAAGACATTGCTGCACCGTTCATCAACACTGGCGCTAAGCCTAAGATGGCGATTCTACGTGAGCAGGGTGTTAACTCTCACGTTGAAATGGCAGCAGCATTCGACCGTGCAGGCTTCGAAGCAACTGATATTCACATGAGCGACATCCTTACGGGTCAAGCAGTTCTAGAAGAGTACAACGGCCTTGTGGCTTGTGGTGGCTTCTCTTACGGTGACGTACTAGGCGCTGGTGAAGGTTGGGCTAAGTCGGTTTTGTTTAATGACTCGACTCGTGAGCAATTTGAAAACTTCTTCAAGCGTGAAGATACCTTCTCTCTAGGTGTGTGTAACGGTTGTCAGATGTTGTCTAACCTACGTGAACTTATCCCTGGTGCAGAGTACTGGCCACGTTTCGTTCGCAACGAATCTGAGCGCTTTGAAGCACGTTTCAGCCTAGTAGAAGTTCAGAAGTCAGATTCTGTATTCTTCAACGGCATGGAAGGTTCTCGTATGCCAATCGCTGTTTCTCACGGTGAAGGCCGCGTAGAAGTACGTGATAACGACCACCTAAACGCGATTGAAAACTCAGGTACGGTTGCTCTACGTTACGTTGATAACAACGGTAACCAAACGCAGCAATACCCGAATAACCCGAATGGTTCGCCAAACGCTATCACAGGTTTAACAACGACTGACGGCCGCGTGACAATTATGATGCCTCACCCAGAGCGTGTATTCCGTACGGTTGCAAACTCTTGGTCTCCGGAAGGTTGGGGCGAGAATGGCGCTTGGATGCGTATGTTCCAAAACGCACGTAAGAACGTGGGTTAATTGAAAACGATTTAAACAGTGTTATCGGGACAATAACCACAAGCGCATATCGAAAGGTCTGCGCTTTTTTTGGTGGTGAGTGTGGTGTAGGGATCACCGTATAGTGGATGTGTGTATAACAAACTTTTGGACAGAAATGAGTTTTGGAAAATCAAACATTAGCAAATGACTAATAACTTCAGGTATGACAAATAACTAAACCTGATAGAAAAACTGCCACCAAAGAGCAAAAGACAAGACCTGACCCTATTGTTTTTTGTACGCAAAAAAACAGCAGTCAGTGATAGGGTTTAATCGCCAAATAAATTCTACGCAAACTACCATTTTCATGCCGGGCTAAATGACATGGTTCAGCATGCACTCCCAAGGGCCTCAAAGGGAAGATTGAGCACCTTCTGCCCATTTGGTCAGCTTTAAATCGTCCAAAATAAGCAGCACGCAAGGCACAACAATTGACGCTAGTAACGTAGCCGAGACTAAGCCAAACGCAATACTGGCAATTAACGGGATCAGAAATTGCGCTTGCGTACTGGTTTCGGTTAACAGTGGAAGCAATCCTGCAAATGTGGTTAACGAGGTGATAAATATCGCTCTAAATCGGTCACGTACCGCCTCTCGACAAGCGTCTATCAAGCGCTCGCCTTGGGCGATATTCTTCTTAATAAAATTGACCAACAGAATGTTATCGTTAACGACGATACCCGCTAAGGTAGCAAAGCCAACCAAGCTTGGAATAGTCAAATCGAACCCCATGCCCAAGTGCCCCCATACCACACCAATCCAGCCCATAGGGATTGCCAGCAGCACAGCAATCGGTTGAGTGTAGCTTTGTAACAGGAACACTAAAATAAGATAAATCCCCACCACGCCAAGAGCAAAGAAGGTCGCCAGCGAGGAGCCCGTATCTGAGCTTTCTTTATCCTGACCTTGCGAGGTGAAGGTGATGTCTGGGAATTTGTGTTGAGTTTGCGAGACAAATTCGCTATTGAACTGCAGCATGATTTCACGCGCATTGGCAACCCGCGTATCGATATTGCCTTGCACAACCACAGTGTTCATCCCATTAATGCGGTGAATTCGCGAGAAGGCTTGTTTTCTGTCAAACGTCGCAACACTTGATAATGGAACTAGGGTTCCATTGCCTGCCGTCACCATCAAGTTATTCAACTCATACAGGCTAGCTTGGTGCGTAAACTCATCCAGTCTCACACTAATATCCACCAGCTCGCCTTGTTGGAAAACCGTCAGATCAGTACTGCCTTTTACCGCGCTGCGCAGCGTTTGAGCAATGTTGGAAGCATTAACTCCCATCACGCCAGCTTCATCTTTAAGGTTAACGTGAAATTCGGTTCTGCCCTCACGCAGATCGGTGGAGAGGTTATAGACACCGTCAAATCCCTTCAACCATTTCACCAGCGAGCGGCTGACTTGATTGAGCTCTTGTAACGACTCACCCTGAACCCGAATATCAATGCCATTGCCAGCAATGCCCCGTTCTTTATCGGTAAACTTGAGTGAAACCACATCCGCCGTAGGGCCTACTTTTTGTTTCCAATCTTGGATCAGATCTTTAATGCTCTGCTGCCTAAATTGTGCTGGCAATAGATCGGCACTGACGGTTGCCATATGCGGCCCCGACTCATTAGCATCAGCATTTGAGTTGAACATGATCGTGGTGCTCGCGACCAAAGGTTTTGAGCTTGGGTATTTCTCTGCGTATTCTTGGTTGAGTTCATCAAGCGCGTTTGAAACCTTCTCCACCACCGCCTCTGTCTGGCTCAGTAAACTGCCTTGAGGGAGCAAGATACGCGCCTGCAGCACATCACTTTCCAAGGCAGGCATGGCTTTGAATTTCAGCCAACCTGACGAAATGGAAGCGGTTGAAATCATCACCACCATCACCAATATCCCTACTGAAAGATAAGGTGCATTCATCGCCTTGACACTCACTGGCACAAAGAATCTGTCTCTGATGTTTTCAAAACCGGCAATGAACTTGTCCCGTATAGGATTAGAGCGAGATTCAGTATGGCTATGTGCCAAATGAGACGGCAAGATCAAGAAAGCTTCTATCAGACTAACAAGCAAGGTAATCAATAACACGATGGGAATATAGCGTAGTACTTCGCCCATCTTGCCTGTGAGAAACATCAGCGGCCCTATCACCATGATGGTGGTAGCAAACGATGCAATCACACCTGGGAAGACTTGTTTGGTACCTTCAACTGCAGCGTCAAACGCGGGTAGCCCTTGTTGCCTCTTGGCAGCGATGTTTTCTGCAATGATCAACGAGTCGTCCATTAGCAGACCAATCGCGACAATCAGCCCGACCAGCGTCATCATATTCAGGGTATAACCGAGAAGTTGTATCGCAAAAATGGCGCCAAGGAATGAAACCGGCAGCCCCATGGTGACCCAAAAGCTAAAGCGAATATTAAAAAACGCCCACAACATCAAAAATGCCAGTGCTAATCCCTGTGCGCCATTGCTGGTGAGGATTCTCAGACGCTCAATAATATTGGTGCTGGAATCTTGGGTGATGGTTAAAGCGACGCCTTCAGGGGCTCTCGCCTGTTCTTTTTCAACCATGCTGACGATCGCATCTTTGACCGTTAAGGTATCTTGAAATTGCGTTTTGGACACCTGAAGCAAAGCGGCACGCTGACCATTGAACAGGATTTGATTTTCATCGCTAGTGAACTTCTGCTGAATAACGGCAACATCACCGAGGCGAACCTGAGTCCCCGTCTCACTGGATTTAATCACGATATTTTCGAAGTCTCTGACGTTGCTGCCTAAGTGGTCGAAGCGGACGCTGATCTCTTCCAAGTCATTACTAAATACGCCAGCAGGAGTGCTGATACTTTGCTGTTGTACTAGATTGGACAAGTCGGACACACTCAGGCCGTACTGCTGCAACTTCCACTGCGATACGCGAATTTCTATTTCTTGATCCGCAAAACCGCTCACGGTCACCTGAGCGATCAATGGGCTCTCTTTTAACTTGTGCTTAATTTGTTGGGCATAGAGATATAAGTCCCTATCTGACATATTGCCGGTAATCGCGACACTGGCCACCGTTGCCACTCGGTCCAGTTTCGACACCGTGATCTGCTCAACTCGATCCGGAAAATCACTGATGGCGTTAACCTGCTGTTGAATATCGCTGGTTAAAGTGTCAATGTCTTCATCATCGCCGATTTCCACATTGGCGATGACCAAACTCTCTCGGGCATCACAGCTTAACTCTTTAATTCCACTCAGCTTATCGAGAGAATCTTCCAACGGGTAACACACTTCTTCCATCATCTCAAAAGGTGACGCGCCCGGATAAACGATCCGAACCTCAATATTTTTGGTCGGCGTCAACGGAAAAGTGTCTTTCTGCAGTTTGGGCAAGGCAAAAGCCCCTAACAGCAGTACCGCCATCATCAGGACATTGGCGCCAGTGGTGTGCCGAGCAAAAAAAGCGATCATAATTTGCCCTCTTTCTGAATCGCGTTTAGGGCTTTAAATCCGCTCTGCGTATCCAACCAAAGGCCGATTTTCTCATCCGGTTGCGGTTGTAAAGCCATCCCCTCAACGGCGGGTGAAAGTTTACTTAGCACAACCACATCACCGAATTCCACGCCAGATTTGATCACCGCAACCTGCCCTTGGACGAAATCTATCCTGACAGGTTTGCTTTTCAGTTTACCTTCAGAGACAGTGTAAACTTTACCATCATGGATGGCGTTTATCGGTAGCAAGACTTGTTGCTCCATCATTGGTGCTTTAATCGTGACTTTAACGAAAGTCCCACGAATAAGTGGTGGCTTCTCCCCGGGAATGGCTTGCTGATAGGGCTGATTTACTTGTGCAACCAGGCTTTGGCTTTGAGTCTGAGCATCGATTTCACCGCCGGAGCGGCTGATCTCGGCAGGCCAAGTAATTACTTTATCGCCTGCTTGGAGCTCGACTGTCGCGCTCAAGTTGCTATGAACATCTTCGTCAAGCGAGTCAAAGCGATTGGAATTTCTTAGCGGACGCATTTTACCAAGCGGAAACTGCGCGCGAACCTCAACGGCATCGATGTCATCCGCTTTGAGCAGCAATTCCCCCTTGTTGACATACTCGGCGAGTCCAACCAAGGTTTCGACAATGCGAATATCAAATGGGGCTTTAATTACGGTTTGTTCGAGATCTCGGTTTGCAAGTGCTAGTTCCGTTTGCAAAACCTTTTGCTGCGCTTGATTAATTGCCAGTTGGTTTTTCTGTGTCTGGAGCTGTTGCTGGCTGCTGAGCAAGTCTTTGGTCGCGCGGTCTTTCTCTGTTTTGGAGATATGCCCGGTTTCACTCAATTTGATTGAGCGGGCATATTCTGACTGTTGTACCTCAAACTCTTTCTCTGCAATCTTGAGCGAATCGATAATGGTCTGATTCGTTAGCATTAGCACTTCAAGCTCAGCTTGCAAACGGGCAATAGTAAGTTGATAAGCGGTGGGGTCAATTCTAAGGAGTTCGCTGTCTTTGCGGATAATAGCGCCCGTTTTGTATTGCTCAGAAACCCACACAACCGCGCCGTCAAGTTCAGACTGTGCCTGCCAGTCTTGAACAGACTCGGTATGTCCATATCCGATGGCAGAAGGTTGGATATTTCGCGGCTCGACTTTCAACACCCGAACCACCTTTTTAGCAGCCGTATTACTCGCATTAGGCGGTTCAGCCTTCATCCCTGGTGCGATCACCAATAACGCGATGCCCAACAAAACAGGAGGAACAAACAGAGCCCTTTGTAACCAGCTATACCTAGTCATAGCGATTCCCTTACTATATATTAGCTTTTCCTTAAGCAAAAGGTAGCACACCAACATAAGCGGATTTGCTTCCTTGATCTCAAAATAAGTCAGGCCTCACAAATGGAGGCCTGATTGAATTGAGCTACTGATTGTTTTTGCCTTTGCCCATGGTATTTTTGGGGTTCACCATGCCTTGATGAGCATTAAACTCTTGTTGAGAGATAGCGCGATCCGCGTTGCTATCTAACGAAGCAAAACTGTGGCTTTGATTGATATTTTTCAACGTACGTCCCTCTTCTGCTCGCTGGGCAATACGTTCTGAGCGTGCTTGATTGAACTCGGCTTCGGTTATCTTGCCATCACCATCGAGATCAAACTGTGAAAATACTGGGCGTGACATATTGTTATTCATGCCACCAGCCATTGCTCCGAAGGCAATAACGATACCGAGTAACGCGAGTATCGTGCTTTTGATTTTCATGACGTTTTCCTTCTCTTTGTTTCACTACTTAAGAATATACTAATGTAAGTAAGATAACGTCATGTGATGTAAAGGTATGTAAAGATGGCTAAGTAGATATCGATTTATGTTCTTATCGGTTTGTAAGCGCAGCGCAACAGAAATTATGAAACTTCTGCCGCTAGTACTCTGGTAAGAGTACAGGCATAGCTATGTCCAAATGGTTTTCAAATTATCCCAAACTTTCAGCCACCGAAACCGAAACCGAAAAGCCAATGATATAAAATCCCTAGTTTCGAAAAATATGGCGATTTTTAGACATTCAGAGTGTTTTCGAACTTTTGCCCAGCAGTTTGCCTTGCAAATATCCAACAGACAAGGGATTACTTTTAGTAGGGCAAATACATGTTAACATTCTGTTAACTCTGACTGGTAATGGGGCAATAATGATTCCCAGAACATACAAAAAAGCCGCTGGATTGAACCCCAGCGGCTTATTATTTTCTAGCATCTAGCATCTAGCATCTAGCATCTAGCATCTAGCATCTAGCGCTTAGATTAGTTGTTGCTGTGCAGCTCGCTGTTTAGCTCAACCGCAGACTTGTTCGCTAGGCACTCGATTTGGCCTGTGATTGAGTTGCGACGGAACAGAAGATCAGACACGCCAGCAAGATCGCGAGCTTTAATGATTTCTACTTCATTGCCTTCTTTATCTAGCATGCGAACCTTAGTACCCGCAGTCACGTAAAGACCAGACTCAACTGTACAACGGTCACCCATAGGGAAGCCAAGACCCGCGTTTGCGCCTAGTAGGCAGTTTTCGCCGATAGAGATAACCATCGTACCGCCACCAGACAGAGTACCCATGATAGAAGCGCCGCCGCCGATGTCTGAACCGTTACCTACAACAACACCCGCAGAGATACGACCTTCAACCATGCTCACGCCAGTTGTACCAGCATTGAAGTTGATGAAACCTTCGTGCATTACTGTTGTGCCTTCGCCTACGTGTGCGCCAAGACGAACACGAGAAGTGTCAGCAATACGGATACCTGTTGGTACTACGTAGTCCACCATTTTAGGGAACTTGTCTACGCAATCTACAGACAGAGCACGACCTGCAAGGCGAGCTTCGATTTGACGTTCAGCCAGCTCAGGTAGGTCGATAGGGCCTTCGTTTGTCCATGCGATGTTGTGCAGTAGACCGAAGATGCCGTCCAGTACCGTACCGTGTGGTTGTACTAGGCGGTTAGAGATAAGTTGTAGCTTTAGGAAGCCTTCAGCAACTGATGCTGGCTTCTCGTCAGTAGCAAGAACAACAAGAACAAGTGGCTGTTCAGACGCTGCCGCTTTTTCTGCTAAAGATGCGTTAGCTGCATCATCGTTTGCTGCGAATGCCTTCGCCAGTTCTGCGCTTTGTGCAGCAGAGATTTCGATAGCTTGGTTGCCTTCAGCGTAACCTGACACTTCAGCTACAGCTGCTACAAGAGCGTCGCTTGGGTTTAGAAGCGGGTTAGGGAAGAACGCTTCAATGATTTTATTGTCGCGATTTTTGGTTGCCGTACCGAAGGCTAGTGAAAAATAAGCCATGTTGAATCTCCATGTGTTGAGTCTTGATTTTGCTATTCCAAAACAACGGCTCGAATAACAAGCGCTGCCGTTAGCAAAGTTAATTTAATTGCGTTCATCATAAAGAGAGCGCCCTCGTTATGAAAGGGCGTATCGGGATAAAGTCTGTAAAATGATATTGCTTGTCTTTTGAGAGATAGTTTTCATTATCCGGATATTATACCTCGCTCTTAAATATGGGCGTTCTTACTTAAGTAGCGCGGTGCCATTTCATTTCCATGCCTGACACTTATCTTTAGTCCATCCTCTTGTTAGCCGTATCAATAGAGTGAGTCACACTTTCTTTATAAATTCATGTTTATTATCAGAATTATTCGACTTCTGTTGATTAATCGCTTGTGCCTACAGTTAGGGTAAATACTCAACTTTCCAGACATGTAATTAAGAGAACGATCACTAAAACCCTGCAAGATGTCAGTATATTGCCTGCCATAACGACATTAAAACGATTAATAAAGGATCTTCTATGAATTTTACTAAGTCTTTACTGGTGTTATCTATCGGCGTAGCGATGGTTGGTTGTGGCTCGGACAGTGACGATATCGCAGTGACATGTGACACTGCCGCTTCTTGTACCAAGTTTACTGTTTTACATACCAACGATAACCATGGTCGCTTCTGGGAAAATAGTAAGGGTGAGTATGGAATGGCGGCTCGTAAGACGTTGATTGATAGTATTCGTGCGGAAGTGACTCAAAACGGTGGTGAGACGATCCTACTGTCCGGTGGTGACATTAATACTGGTGTTCCAGAGTCTGATATGCAGGATGCGATACCAGATTTTGTTGGCATGAACCTTCTTGGTTACGATGCGATGGCATTAGGTAACCATGAATTCGACAACACCTTGGATGTGCTTGAGATGCAATCTGAGCTAGCTGACTTCCCGATGCTTGCGGCGAATATTTATATCAAAGATGGAGACACAGTTACTGATGAACGCCTTTTCTCTCCATATAAAGTATTCACCATTAATGGTTTAAAGATTGCTGTTATTGGCCTGACAACCAAAGATACGGCTAAATTAGTTAATCCTGACAACGTCGCGACAATTCACTTTGCCGACCCACAAGTTGAAATCAAAAAAGCCATAAAAGAAATAGAGGCCAATGAAACGGTTGACCTGATTTTTGCTACCACGCATATGGGGCATTACGCAGATGGTCAGCATGGTAGTGAAGCGCCTGGCGATGTATTGCTTGCTCGCTCTCTAGAAGAAGGTCAGCTAGATGCAATTATTGGTGGACACTCTCAAAACCCTGTTTGTATGGAAGGCAATGAATACGCCGACTTCAACCCAGGGGATGACTGCAAACCTGATCAGCAAAATGGTACCTACATCATGCAAGCTCACGAGTGGGGTAAGTATGTAGGCAGAGCTGACTTTGAGTTTTATGACGGCAAACTGCATTTAGCGAAGTACGATCTGGTTCCTGTGAACCTAAAAGAGAAGGATGAAAACGGTGATTATCAGTTTATTCAATCTGAAATAAAGCCTGATGCAGCTGTAAAAGCTACTCTCTACCCATACCAACAACAAGGGCAAGATCTCCTCGATGTCATCATCTCAAAGACAGATGCAAAACTGGAAGGTGATCGTGATGTTGTTCGTTCAGAACAAACTAATCTTGGTCACTTGTTAGGAGAAGCATACCGCACTTATGAATTGGTGAATGCTGACTTTGGTGTAATGAACTCTGGTGGTGTCCGTGACTCAATTGCGGCAGGAGACATTGCTTATCGTGATGTACTGACGGTTCAACCTTTCGGGAACTTCGTGACTAAAGCAACGATGACAGGTGCTGAAGTAAAAGCGTATTTGGACGTTGTTGCGACGAAGACTGCAGGATCCGGCGCTTATGCCCAACTCGACAATATCAGCTTAACGGTTGACTGCGATTTGAGTGATGTGACCATTCGAGATATCAATGGCAAAGGTTTTGATTTAGCAGACACTTACACGTTCTCCGTGATCAGTTTCAGTGCGGCTGGTGGTGATGACTACCCAGTAATTGACGTTGAATCGACACAGTTAACGGATGCCTCGGTACTGCGCGAATTCTTTGTTAAGAACCCTGATGTCACTGCAGCGAATTACGCACCAGCGGATGGTGATCTAATCTACATGAGTAAAGGTTTAGAAGTAAAAGGCTGCCCTGCGAACTAATTTATAATTCGTAAACAAAAGCGCCAAAGAAAATAGCCAGCGAATCGCTGGCTATTTTTGTATCAGAAATTTGTTGTTCTGAGCTTAAACAAACAGCGCCTTATGAGCTTGTTCAATACCTTCAATCAGCATCTGCATACCAATAACGGCGAGTATCAAACCCATCATTCGGGTAATTACATTCAATGCACTTGGTCCAACGGCTTTAACGAAGCGCTCGCCAAATACAAACAATACGTAGGTTAAGGCGCATAGTAGGCCAAAGGCGACGATGGTGATGATGGTTTCGTAGATGCCTTCGGTGTTGGCAAAGTTCATCGCGGTGGCAATGGTGCCCGGTCCGGCTAATATTGGCATTGCCAGTGGCGAGACGGCGATACTGAGCGCCGCATCTTGTTGAGCGTCTGAGTTGACCTTCTCTTTTGCTTTAGAGTGTGTTGAGTCACATTGCAGCATATGAAAGCCAATCAAGAACACGAGGATCCCGCCGGTGATACGAAGCGCGTAAAGCGTGATACCAAAGAGGTCGAAGATGAGTTTGCCCGAGACAGCAAAGGTGCTGACGATGATGAAGGCGATGAACACTGAGCGGAAAGCGATAGACTTGACCGTTTCCCTATCATTATCACCTGTTAATCAAAGAAAGATCGGTGTGTTGGCGATAGGGTTCATGATGGCAAAAAAGCCCATGAACACGGTAATGGTATGAATGATGAGCTCTTTCATATTATTCCTTTGAAAATATGTAGTTAAATACGACAGCAGAATGTATTTAATCTTAGATACAAATAATTATTAGAAATAGATAGTAGAGCAAGTGTGAATAAAAAACAGCCAGCATAAGGCTGGCTGTTTGGTTTTAGTGATAGGTGTAGAGTTTTAGTCGTCCGTTATTGCTTGATTCTCAACTAACAGACTCTACATAACAGGCAGATTGTGGGACTCACTTTGTCGTTATGCGTGTTGAGATTCACTCACTGCCACAGCCAATGCAACCGTCGATCCGACCATTGGGTTGTTGCCCATGCCGATGAAGCCCATCATCGCCACGTGAGCAGGAACTGAAGAGCTACCTGCGAACTGAGCATCAGCGTGCATTCTGCCCATGGTATCGGTCATGCCGTAAGACGCTGGGCCTGCTGCTACGTTATCTGGGTGCAATGTTCGACCTGTACCGCCACCTGAAGCAACTGAGAAGTATGGCAAACCTTGGCGAGTGCGTTCTGCTTTGTAGATACCAGCAACAGGGTGTTGGAAGCGTGTTGGGTTGGTTGAGTTACCCGTGATACTCACATCCACTTCTTCTCTGTGCATGATCGCTACACCTTCACGTACATCATCAGCGCCGTAACACAAGATCTCGCCACGAGGGCCTTGTGAGAAGCGGCGACGTTCTGTTTCAACTAGCTCACCCGTTTGGTAATCAAATTGAGTGCGAACATAAGTAAAGCCATTGATGCGAGAGATTAGGTAAGCGGCATCTTTACCTAGACCGTTCAAGATAACTTTCAATGGTGTTTTGCGTGATTTGTTCACGTTCAGTGCAATCTTGATCGCACCTTCTGCAGCAGCAAAAGACTCATGGCCTGCAAGGAAAGCAAAGCAGTGGCTCTCTTCATTGAGAAGGCGAGCAGCCAGTGCGCCATGGCCGATACCGACTTGGCGTTGCTCCGCAACACTGCCGGGTTTTGTGAATCCTTGAAGGCCTTCACCAATGATATTCGCTGCTTGTTCTGCGTTGTTCGCTTTACGGAACAGCGCCAATGCTGCACCAAGAGTGTAAGCGTCAGCTGCGCTTTCAAATGCGATAGGTTGAGTGTCCATCACTAATGCTTTTGGATCGACATTGTGTGATAAACAGTATTGGTTTGCTTGCTCTAAAGAGTCGAAGTTCATTTCTGCCAATACGCGAGTTACTGATTCATTAAATTGAGTGTTCATCATATCTTTCCTCTTTTATTGGCAAAAGTTATTGTTGACGTGGGTTAATGGTGGTCACGGCTTCGTCGAAGCGACCATAAGTCCCTGTCGCAAGGTCGGCCGCTTCATTCGCTGGCACGCCTTGGTTAATCGCCTTCATCATTTTGCCGAGGTTGAGATATTCGTAGCCAATCACTTCGCTGTGATCATCAAGTGCAAGCTTGGTTACGTAACCTTCTGCAAGCTCTAGGTAACGAACGCCTTTTGCTGCGGTTGAGTAGCTGGTGCCAACTTGGCTGCGCTGTGTTTGACCTAAGTCTTCTAGTGCTGCGCCGATCTCTAGGCCACCTTCAGAGAAAGCCGACTGAGTTCGACCGTAAACAAACTGCAGGAAGATTTCGCGCATCGCGACGTTAATCGCGTCACATACCAAGTCAGTATTCAGCGCTTCTAGAATGGTTTTTCCGGTGAGGATTTCCGCAGCCATCGCGGCAGATTGAGTCATACCTGAACAACCAATCGTTTCGATTAATGCTTCTTCGATGATGCCGTTTTTTACGTTAAGAGTCAGTTTTGCAGCACCTTGTTGTGGTGCACAAGTGCCAACACCGTGGCTTAAGCCAGAAATAGCGATGACATCTTTTGGGCTAACCATTGCGCCTTCAACTGGAATTGGAGCTGAATTGTGAAGATCACCCCTTTGAATAGGGCACATTGATTGAATTTCTGAAGAGTAGTGCATAATGTTTTCTCACTTATAGAGCCATTTAAGGCCTAGGGCGTTGAGAAAACAGGACGTGTTGGAAGAGGTGCGGCTAATTCACTACAGATCTTGAGTATCGATAATCCAAAGGTGTCATGGAACTTGGTCTTAATAGACTAAGTCCATTTCAAAATGGAGGAATAGCGATACGTCCAACAGTATTACCTGTTTTCGATTCTGTAGGAGTCATTAGCACTGTTCGGAAAGAACGGGCGGTTGAAGCAAAAGCTTAGGTGGAACCCCATCACCTGATGGCTATAGATTAGATCTTCCTCACACTTTCATGCAAGCGAATGTTTAGAGCGATTTCGACTATAAACAAGCTTCATTATATTTCGATAAGTATAAAAAAACGCCAATAACGAACTCTGATTAGAGGCGTCATTGACGTTTTTTAGAAAGGTATCAGCTAGTTAAGCTGCATCTTCTTCTGCGTCTTCAACAGCTTCAAGCTTCTTAGCTTTTTTCGGAGCTGGCTTACGCTTAGCACCTAATGCGTAAAGAACTTCTTCTTTGTTCTTCGCTAGGTACATTGCAAGTTCTTCTTGCTTGCCTTCATCTTCAACTAAATCGCTTTTGCCTAACAGTTCAAAAAGCTCATCAGCCATATCCAGCATTTTGTCGTATGCGTCGGCTTCGGCTTTAGAGGTAAAAGTCATTTTCTCTTCTCCGTTGCGTTCCACCACGTACTTGACGATAACAGCCATGGTTAATCCTCTAAGTTTGATAAATTTTACTGGCTTTTTATACAGTTTCTGATGTTAAAAGTCCAGTTGGAGCCCTAACAATGCGGCCTCAATCTTGATGTGTAGCCCAGTCTTCACAATAACTCATGAAAGATTTCAGTAGTGGGCTCTGGTATTTGTCTTTATGGACCAGCATCCAGAATCGGCGTTTCATATCAAGTGGCACATTAAGCGCTTTTACTCGGCCTGAATCGATCGCTCGCTGAGCAGCTAAACGAGACAAACAGGCAAAGCCAAGACCGGCAGAAACAGAGTTGATGATTGCTTCTGTGGTGTTGAGTTCAAAAGATTCATACCAATGTTCGATGCGCGGTGCGACGGCACGAAGGAAAAACTCGCGAGTCCCTGAGCCTGATTCACGTAAAATCCAATGGCTGTCTTCTAAATCGCTTAAAATCACTTTTTCTTTGGCAACGAGAGGATGTTGATTACTAACAATAATACACATTTCATCGCTGCTAAACTGACTCGAAATGAGTTCAGGGTGTAATGTTTTTCCTTCAATTAGCGCGATATCAAGTTCATAATCCACCAACTTTTGGCAGATCAGGGCACTGTTTGAAATGAACAAGCTTTGATCCTGATGTTGAGTTCGTTCGCGAAAGCCTGACAAAATAAACGGTGCGACCTGATTACCAATCGTGTCACTCGCGCCGACCTTTAGATTGCCACTTAAAGGCTGATCATCACGGAACAAAACATCAATACCAGCAGCACGATGTAATATTTCATCCGCCAATGGAAGTAACTTATGTCCCTCTTGGTTGAGAATTAATCGGTTGTTGACCCGGTCAAATAGAGAGTGGCCGAGTTGTTTCTCCATTTCGCCTAGTGCCATGCTGACCGCAGCTTTAGACAGAAACAGAGCCTCAGAGGCAGCAGTCAATGTCGAGTGCTGAGTAATAGTGACGAACACTTTGAGCTGTTTTATTGAAATATTAGCCATCAGATTCCTAGTTTTACTCTGCTGGTGAAAATGGATTCTGTTCAGTATTGATGAACACTTGTTATATATAATTGGATATTGTTTAACGAAGCGCAAGCGTATTATGGCTTCAACAAGCTGATGAGTTCACAAGTTTAGTGAATTAGGTTTAAGAGAGGCTGACATGATTCAACGTATTAAATATAGATTAACAGGAGCTCCAACACCCATGGCAGGGTTAGCACTCGCAATTGCAAGCTTAGGCTGGTGTTGGGATGGTGTTCTAGTCGCACAAGGTATCTTACACACACCGGGTTTGGTGCAGTGGATCAGTGCTGGCATTGCGGCGGTATTACTTCTTGTTTTAGCTGTGAAATTTTTGATTCATGGTCACCTATTGCGTGAAGATCTTGCTCACCCTGTTGTCGGCAGTGTGGTACCAACATTTGCAATGGGGTGCATGGTGGTGTCAGCGTCTTTGGCGCCAATCTCTCAATTCTTACAAGAAGCTATGTGGTTGGCTTCTGTGGCTTTGCATGTTGTGTTTCTAATGAGCTTTTTGTACCACAGAGCTAAAAACTTTGAGATTCACCACATGGTGCCAAGCTGGTTTGTGCCACCGATCGGTATTATCGTCGCTGACGTCTCTTTCTCAGGTAATCCAGTTTTAGAGCCAGTAGCTAACGCGACTTTGGTATTCGGCTTATTGGTTTACGCAGTAATGCTACCAATCATGGTTTACCGTTTGATCTTCTCTCACGAAGTGCCAGATGCTGCAAAACCAACGATTGCGATTATGGCAGCACCGGCAAGCCTATCTTTGGCGGGTTACTTAACCGTTACTGCTAACCCTTCACCTGTGATCATTGATTTACTATTTGGTATTGCAGTGTTGATGACGTTCATTATCTATATGGCGTTTTTCAAACTACTTCGTCTTCCATTTAGCCCTGGTTATGCAGCGTTTACCTTCCCAATCGTGATTGGTGCAACAGCGTTATTTAAATTGGCTGCGTGGATGCAAGCACAAGGTATTGAAGCGCATTACATTAACCAAGTGTTTAACCTAGCTTATTTAGAGCTGATTGTTGCGACGTTGGTGGTAGGTTATGTGGCGGTTCGTTACTACATGAACTACAAACCTCACCGTGTTTTAAGTGCGGTAGCGGGCAGATTGTAAAGGGCAATAGTTCAAAAGATAAACGGAGCTTAAGTTTTCAGTATTTCATAAGCTTATATTCCTAATCCAAACTCGGCACTTATGCTAATCTGGCTTTATATTGTGGCAAGATTAGCGTGAGTGCACTTTGTTTACTGTTTACCATTCCAATAAAGTCGATACTTTAAAAATCCTTCTCGTTCATTTAATCAAAAGTGATCCTTTAGCCAACCCTTTCGAAAAAGAGCAGATCTTGGTTCAGAGCCCAGGTATGTCTCAATGGCTTAAGATGGAACTCGCCAAAGAGTTTGGTGTAGCAGCAAATATAGACTTTCCTCTTCCAGCAACCTTCATTTGGGATATGTTTACCCAAGTGCTTCCTGATGTACCTAAACGCAGTGCTTTTAACAAGGAAGCGATGACGTGGAAGCTGATGAGTTTGCTACCCGCTAAGCTTGACCACCCTGATTTCTTACCCTTACAACGCTATCTTGAAAACGACGAAGATGATTCGAAGCTGTATCAATTGGCTGAGAAGATTGCCGATATCTTCGATGGATACTTGGTATATCGTCCTGAGTGGATGGCGATGTGGGAAGCGGGCGAGCCCGTTACAGAATTGATTGATGGTGAAGGGCAGCAAGAACACCCTTGGCAGCCAATTTTGTGGAAGGCACTCTACGAGCAAACCCTGTCTCAAGGCCAATCGAAATATCACCGTGGTAACCTGTACCACGACTTCATTGAAGCGCTAGCCAACCAACAAGGTCAGCTACAACGCTTGCCGAAACGTCTGTTTGTGTTTGGTATATCGTCGCTGCCTCCTCGTTACATGGATGCCTTGAAAGCGCTGGGTGAGCAGATTGATGTTCACCTGATGTTTACCAACCCTTGCCAACATTACTGGGGCGATATTCGTGACCGTAAATACTTGGCTAGAGTGGAAGCGCAACGTCGTAAGCAGTTTGCTCTGATTGATGGCTTGCCTCAGCTAGAAGGCGAAGTCTCACCATTGAAAGACGGTATTGAAGCCAACGTTGAAGACGAACTGCATACTAGCCAAGCGGTAGGCAATAGCTTACTCGCATCTATGGGTAAGTTAGGTAGAGATAACCTGTTCTTGCTATCTCAATCAGACAGCGAAGAGCATGAGTTCTTTATTGATGTAGAGAGAGATAACCTGCTGCATCAACTGCAAGCCGACATTCTCCAGTTAGAAGAACACCAAGATGATCACATCTTAGACTCCAGCAACCACAAACAAGTGGTTGAGCTGGGTGATCGCTCATTGACGGTACATGCTTGTCACAGCCCAATGCGTGAGGTTGAAGTTCTTCATGATCAGCTGTTAGCAATGTTTGACGCTGACCCGACATTAAAGCCACGCGACATTATCGTGATGGTGGCAGACATCAATGCTTACAGCCCTGCGATTCAGGCGGTATTTGGTAATGCTCCGGGTGAGCGTTATATCCCTTACTCGATCTCGGATCGAACGGCAGACCAAGAGAGCCCGATTCTGACCGCGTTCATGCAGTTGGTCGCGCTACCGAATACGCGTTGTTTAGCGTCTGAGTTGTTAGAGCTACTAGAAATCCCAGCGATGATGGCACGCTTTGGCATTGATGAATTTCAATTCGAGCAAGCTAAGCAGTGGGTTGAAGAAGCAGGCATCCGTTGGGGTGTCGATTCGTCTACCGCAACTGAGTTTGATTTGCCTGCCACCGAGCAAAATACCTGGCTATTTGGTATCCAGCGAATGTTATTGGGTTATGCGATGTCGGATTCTGCGGGTCTGTTTGAAACCGAACACTCTCCAATTGCAGCTTATAACGAAGTTCAGGGCATTAACGCTGAACTTGCAGGTAAGTTAGCGCACTTTATTGACCGTATTGCCCATTACCGTCAACGCCTTACTGAGACGCAATCCATCGATATGTGGCGTGAAACCTTGCTGCAAATGATTGACGATTTCTTTGCCGTTGAGCTAGAAGGCGAGGTGGTGCTTAAGTCGATTCGTGATGCACTTTCTCAACTGAATGAACAGCTTGATGATGCCTTGTACGAACAAGAGCTATCGCCAAGCATCATTTATCAGTACTTAAACAATAAACTGTCGGGCGCGCGTATCAGTCAGCGTTTCTTAGCGGGGCAAGTGAATTTCTGTACTCTGATGCCGATGCGTTCTATCCCGTTCAAAACCGTTTGTCTATTAGGCATGAATGACGGTGTTTACCCACGCTCAATGCCGCCGGAAGGTTTTGATTTGATGAACGGACGCACTCGTCCGGGAGATCGTTCTCGTCGAGATGATGACCGCTACCTATTCTTAGAGGCGATGTTGTCGGCGCAAGAGTGCTTGTACATCAGCTATGTCGGCCGCTCGATTCAAGATAATACTGAGCGAGTGCCGTCGGTATTGGTTTCAGAGTTGATTGAGTACTGCCAGCAAAACTACTGCCTAAGTGAAGACCAATCATTACCAAGTGATGATTCAGGCATCAAACTGACTCAAGCGATCAGCTTTGAACACACAATGACGCCGTTCAGCCCTGCAGCCTTTACGCAAGGTGATGCAGGTCATGTATTGAGTTACGCCAAAGAATGGCTTCCTGCGGCTAACCGTTCCGGTGAATGCAGTGGCGAATTCAATCGTGCGTTGGATGACTATTTGCTTGGTGCGACTTATCCGTTAGAACTCGATCTGGTTGAACTGCAGCGTTTCTGGCGCTTGCCGGTACAATACTTCTTTAATCGTCGCCTAAAAGTAGTGTTTGAGCCACCGCTTCCGGTAATGGATGACGATGAGCCGTTCGTGCTTAATGGCTTAGAAAGCTTCCAGCTTAAGGATGCTCTGCTGCAAGTGTTGCTAGACCATCCAGAAGGGGCTGATGAAGCGGTTCGATTGTTTGTCTCTGAGCAAAAAGCACAGGGCCGATTACCGGTTGGCGCTTTTGGTGATATCGAATTTGAAACCAATCGCGTTCAAGCGGAAGACTTAGCCAAAGAGATTCGATTTGTAAGTGGGCAGCCACAGCAAGATCTTGAGGTAAATATTGAATTTGACGTGCTAGGCGAGGGTAAACCCGTTCGTTTGATGGGTTGGCTTACTCAAAACTATCAATCGGGGCTAGTACGTTTTCGTAGTGGCAAAATTCGTTCGCAAGATTACTTGGCCGCGTGGATCGATCACTTGTGTTGCGCAGTGATGGGGCACGGCAAAACGACTCATATTATTGGTTATGACAGAAAAGAAGGTGTGGTTCACCAAACGCTACAACCTATCGGTGATGCGCAGCAGGCGAAGAGTTTATTGGCTGAGTTAGTACGACTGTTTTATCAAGGTATGACTGCACCATTGCCATACTTCCCGAAAACGGCATTAGCTGGTGTTGAAGCGGGCTTTAGCCGTGGTAAGTGGGTCGATGATGAAGAAAAGTCACTCAAGAAAATGGCCGATACCTTTAATGACAGCTTCGCCTTCACGGGCGAGGGTAGAGATACCTACATCTCACGAATCTGGTCTAAATGGGACGATGAATTGGCTACTGAGTCGCGTATGTATTCAACGCTTGTGCTACAGGCGGCAAGGTTGGCTGCTGCCGATCTGGAAGATCAGGAGTAGGTGGCTGTGATCGACAAGATCAATAGCGAGTGCGCTGAATTAATGAAAGACAAAAGAGAGTCGCTGGTAAGCGTTTGGTACGCTTGCTTTCAAGATGAAGGGAATCAAGGTGAATAGAAGCAAGGTACAGGAAATAAAGTGGCCGCCAGTAAATCATTATTAGTGTAGGGCGTTCGCTGTACGGCCACAGGTCAGAGGGACCATTATTCTGTGGTTCAAAGTAACGCCGTAAAGTACAAAACTCGTACGCGCTCCTGAACTCGTGGGCGCATAGTAGCGAGGCGATCCGAATTGATCCGTGAGAGAGATCGCACTAACTATTAACAAATTAGCGTAGGACGTAAATTGAATGACGTTTTCCACGCTAGGTCACATTTGTAACAACATATTTATCAGAAGGCAGTAAGGCATGACGACCACAAGCAGTGTTCAGGTAATTGCTCCACAGACACTCAATACCATGACGTTTCCACTTCATGGCGCGCGTTTAATTGAAGCATCGGCGGGTACTGGTAAAACATTTACTATCGCTGGCTTGTACTTACGCTTACTGCTCGGACACGGCACGGCAGCACCAACAGGAGAGCTTACAGAAGCTACCCGACATCATGAGCCACTTACCGTAGATCAAATTCTGGTGGTGACTTTTACTGAAGCAGCTACGGCTGAGCTGCGAGATCGTATTCGTGCTCGTATTCATGATGCACGCATTGCGTTTGCACGTGGGCAAAGTGACGACCCAGTGATTGCACCTTTGTTACAAGCCATCGATGATCATGCTGGCGCGGCTAAAACTCTGCTTAACGCTGAAAGACAAATGGATGAGGCTGCGGTATACACCATTCACGGTTTCTGTCAGCGAATGTTGACTCAAAATGCTTTTGAGTCTGGAAGCCGCTTTGATAACGAATTTGTGACCGATGAAAGTCACCTAAAAGCACAAGTAGTTGCTGACTATTGGCGTAAACAGTTTTACCCGCTGCCCATTCAACTGGCTGGTGAGGTTCGTAATATCTGGGGTTCACCGGCTGCGTTATTAGCAGACGTAAATCGTTATCTGACAGGATCTCCGCTGAAATTGACGGTAGATGCGATGTCGGGCGACCTGCAAACTCTGCACAACCAAAACCTAGATAAAGTGAAGCAACTTAAAGCGCTATGGTGTGAATCCGAAGCGGACTTTTTGGCTTTGATCTCTGCTTCGGATGTGAACAAGCGTAGCTACACTAAGAAATCTCTGCCGACATGGTTAGAAGCTGTGACAGCATGGGCGCAGAGCGACACTCATGATTACCAGTTTCCAGATAAACTAGAGAATTTCTCACAAGCAACGTTAATTGAAAAAACACCAAAAGGCACCGCGCCTCAGCACGCGGTGTTTGAGGCTATTGAGAATTTCTTAAATTCTCCTGTAGATCTAAAAGCTCCATTGCTGGCGCATGCGATTACTCATTGTCGAATCATGTTAGCTAAGGCTAAACAGCAGAAGCAGTGGTTATCGTTTGATGACCTACTGACCCAGTTATCTGCGTCGATCGATGTCGATGAGCAGTCACTGCTGGTGGAGAGAATCCGTACCTTATACCCGGTGGCGATGATCGATGAATTCCAAGATACCGATCCGCTGCAATACAGTATTTTTAGCCGAATCTACCTCGATAATCCGCAGTGCGGCTTGTTTATGATCGGTGACCCGAAGCAGGCTATCTATGGTTTCCGCGGTGCAGATATCTTTACCTACATTAAGGCAAGAAACCAAGTTAGTGCTCACTATACGTTAGGCACTAACTGGCGTTCGAGTGCTGATATGGTCAGCGCGGTAAACCAAGTGTTTATGAATTCGGATAGCCCGTTTATCTACGACCAAGACATTCCATTTCTGCCCGTCGCTGCCAGTCCATCGGCTGACAACCGCCAATGGGTGATGAACGGAGAAACTCAACACGCACTGACCTTTTGGTTACAAGAAGCAGAAGATAAGCCACTACCTAAAGGCGAATATCACAAAGCCATGGCCGAGGCGACGGCGAGTCAAATTCAAACTATTCTGACCGCTTCTCAAAATCAACAAGCCTATTTTGATAACGGCAAAAAACAACATGCCGTGAATGCGGGTGATATTGCTGTTTTGGTTCGAACCGGTAGTGAAGGTCGTCTGATTAAGAACGCGTTGTCGGAACAAGGCATTGCGAGTGTGTATTTGTCGAACCGAGACAGTGTGTTTACCAGCTTAGTCGCACAAGATATTCAACGCTTGCTACAAGCTGTGCTGACACCTGAAAATGACCGAGCATTACGCGCCAGTTTAGCGTCGGAGTTGTTTGCTCTGGATGCCGCATCATTGGATGAACTCAACAACGATGAAGTGGTGTGGGAAAACGTCGTTAACGAGTTTAGAGAATATCGTAAGTTGTGGCTTCAGCGCGGCGTGTTGCCAATGCTTCGCAGCGTGATCAGTAAACGACATCTCGCGGAACGCTTACTGGAAGAAGAAAATGGTGAGCGCTCACTCACTGATTTAATGCACATTGGCGAATTGTTGCAACAAGCAAGACAAGAACTCGACAGTGACTATGGCTTGTTGCGTTGGCTGGCTGAAGCAATCTCAGATGCACAAAATGGTTTAGGTGGCAGTGACGACGACATTCAACGCCTTGAATCAGAAAGAAACTTGGTTCAAATCGTTACCATTCATAAATCGAAAGGCTTGGAATATGACTTAGTATTTTTGCCGTTCGTTGCAAGCTATCGTGAAGCGAGTGAAGGTAAGTTCTACGACCATGATTCAGACACCACAGTACTCGATATTACTGGCAGCGACAGTGCCTTAGCGCAAGCCGATAAAGAACGACTAGCGGAAGATTTGCGCCTGGTTTATGTAGCGCTGACTCGTGCGGTTTATGGCTGTTTTATTGGTATAGCGCCACTGCGTAAAGGGCGTTCAACCAAAGAACCGACAGGCGTGCATTTGAGTGCGATGGGCTACTTGGTTCAAAACGGACAAGAGCAGGGTATTGCCGAATTGCATCAAGCTCTAACGGCAATTGAAGGCAAAAATTCAAGTGTGCTGTTAGCCGAAACACCAACCGCTCATGAACAGGTGTTTGTACAAACAGAGCAAGTGAGTGACGACTTACATGCTAATGAACTCAAGGCTTCAATCGACCGAGCTTGGCGTATCACCAGTTACTCGGGGCTTGTAAAGCAAGGCAGTCACGGCGCGAGTCATGACGCGACCATTGAGGTGTCTGGCTTTGATATTGATTCGGCTGATGAGCAGGATGAGTCTGAGTTGATTGAGCCTGAACGCTCTATCTTTACGTTCCCTCGTGGTGCTCGCCCAGGTACTTTCTTACACACCTTGTTTGAGGAGGTTGAATTTACCGAGCCAGCAACCAGTGAACATAACACGCAAGTAATCACTCACTTATTAGAATCAGAGCAATACGAACTCGAGTGGCTACCTGTGCTTCAGCAACTGGTCGATACGGTACTGAACACCGCGTTGGATGGTAAGAGCTTAAAACTAAGTGAGAAAGACTCAACACAACGATTAGTTGAGATGGAGTTCTTACTACCAATCGAAGTGTTGGCTGCATCTGAATTGAATCAAACCATTCAATATCATGATCCGTTATCGGCAAAAGCGGGCGACCTAGGTTTCCAAACCGTGCAAGGTATGTTGAAAGGCTTCATCGATTTGGTGTTCGAGCATCAAGGTAAATACTATGTTCTTGACTGGAAATCGAATCATTTAGGAGATGATGTTGCTGTCTACCATGGCGAAGCATTGAAATCGGCGATGGCTGACCACCGTTATGATCTGCAATATCAGATCTATGCGTTGGCATTGCATCGCTTTTTACGCAGCCGCGTTGCGGATTACAGTTATGAACAACATTTTGGTGGGGTTTATTACTTGTTCTTAAGAGGAATGGACGGTCAATCTCAACAAGGTATTTTCTCGGCGAAACCAACACTGGCTTTGCTCGATGAAATGGATCAATTGATTGACGGTAAAGTGATAGACAGACGTTCAGCACAATTGAATGACAATGAAACTGGACAGATGGGGCTTTTATAATGACAACAACGACCACTAATACCGGCATAGATACTGCGAACACAGCAAAGCCAGTTTCACTTATTCCTGAGCAACTGATGGATGTACTCCAGTTTCTTGCGGATAAGGGTTCTATTCGTCAGTTGGATTATCAATTTGCCCGTTTTCTTGCTCAGCAAGCCACGAGCTACCCTCAAGAGATCGGCTTTCTCGCGGGGGTAGTGAGCCATGAATTAGGCAAAGGACACATTTGTACTCAGCTTATACAGCAGCATACGACAGGCCCTGAACTAGCGGCAGATCTTGCTCAGTTACTTGGGTTATACGGTGAAACTGCACTGCAATTGAACCAAAAACTGTTGGGTATTGATTGGGTGGCTGTGCTTCAATCATCAAACTTAGTGGGAACGACCAACGATTGTGTTAAGCCTCTAATGTTCGATGGGCAGCGTGTCTATTTACAGCGTTATTGGAACTACGAAGTTGTGTTGGCTGAGACCTTAAACCGTTTAAGTAAGCCGGTAGAGTTCAATACTGAGCAGAAAAAAGCGCTGACTGAAACGCTCAATCTGCTTTTTGCACGTAGCTATCATTTTCTGTTTAACGCCTTAGCCAGGGCTGAAGCAAATCAGCAGACGTCTCAGGTATTACGCCAACAATTGGTGTGTGACCATCTTGATATTGTGAATGAGCAGGCTTTAGATTGGGGATCAATCGACCAAGCGATTGTACAAGCTAAGCAGGTGACGGACTTAGATGTGTTGGACGACTTGGTGCCGTTATCGGCATGTTTGAACTGGCAAAAAGTCGCGGCAGCGGTGGCGCTGAGTCGTCGTTTTGCGGTGATTTCTGGTGGGCCGGGTACTGGTAAAACAACCACGGTAACCAAATTACTGTCGGCGATGGTCGAGCAATCTCTCAGCCAAGGTAAAACACCAACGATTAAGCTAGTGGCACCAACGGGTAAAGCGGCGGCGCGTTTAACCGAGTCGATCGGTAAAGCAATTGAACAGCTGCCATTAGCGCCTGAAGTGAAAGCCAACATACCGACCGAATCGAGCACCTTACACAGATTACTCGGCGCGATTCCTAACCGTGCTGAGTTTAGACATAACCGACGCAATCCACTCCACCTTGATATCTTGGTAGTGGATGAAGCTTCAATGGTTGATCTGTCGATGATGTATAAGCTGGTGGATGCACTTCCTGAGCACGCAAGGCTCATCTTATTGGGTGATAAAGACCAACTCGCTTCAGTAGAGGCAGGTGCTGTGCTCGGTGATATCTGTTCATTCAACTCTGCAGGGTACAGCACAGCGCAAGGCAATTTGATTGCAGAGATGACAGGTTTTGATGCGATAGCTAAACCAAGACAAGACAAAGCTGGAGCGGTGAATCCGCCTGCGATTGCGGATAGCTTGTGTATGCTGCAGAAGAGTTATCGTTTCGATGCGCGCTCCGGTATCGGTCAGCTGGCAAAAGCAATCAATAATGGTTCTGCGAATCAAGTAGACCAAGTGTTTGCCAAAGGTTTTGGCGATATCGAAAACCACCCTCTGTCGAGTGACAGCTATAACCTGATGCTGCGTACTTTGGTTAACGAGTATGGTGCGTACCTCAATAGAATGAATGTGCCGTTGGAAGAGTTAGAAACTCAAGAAGCGAGAGCGAAATCGGTACTCGATTTGTTCAGCCAATGCCGACTGTTGTGTTCCATTCGTGAAGGGGATTTTGGTGTTAAAGGCCTCAACCACAGAATTGAAAGAGCACTGGCCGCAAGGCGTTTGGTGAGCCCTCATAATGATGAGCTGTGGTATCACGGACGTCCTGTTATGGTGACGCGAAATGATCATGGCTTGGGTTTGTACAATGGTGATATTGGTATCTGTATGCTTGAGGCGGGTTCTAGTCAACCTGACTTAACCCCTCGTTTGAAGGTCTATTTTGAGTTGCCCGATGGCAGCGTAAAAGCTGTGCTACCAAGCCGAGTGCCCGATCATGAAACGGCTTATGCAATGACAATACACAAATCTCAGGGTAGTGAATTTGATCTGACCTTAATGATCTTGCCGCCAGATTTCAGCCCTATTTTAACGCGGGAGCTTATCTATACAGGTATTACACGTGCGAAGAAACGACTGATGATGTTCAGCGATACAAATGTGTTGAAGCGTGGGATTAAGGTGAAAACAGAGCGAGTGAGTGGTTTAGGCAGTCGCTTAACGAATTAGTCGTTATGGACGGCTAGAGAAGGTTTTGAACTTAGGGCTAGATAAACACAAAGCAACCATCCTTGGTTGCTTTGAGCGTTATTAGGAATGAGAGCCTAAAAACGCTCGAGTAAACGATATGTGGTTTATCTTGTACTTTGCTTGGCAATTCAAAATAAACTCTTTTAGATTCTCGCTAACAGGGAACACGCAGTGTACGTCTAGCCCTTCTAAGAATTGGTTATCAGCCATATCCCAAAAACTTTGCAGCGAGTTACAAACAATGGTTCTCATATCAATATTGCTCTTTTTGCTGTTTATATTAACGAGCAGAGCTAATGTTAGCGTGCTGGCCGTCAACGGGTATAGCAATCCGTGCAGTGACCACCTCAATGAGTTCGACATGACTATCGAGATGGCAATTCCAATAAAAACATTTGTTATTTTGTTAAAGCGACCAAATTCTAAACAATTTTGTTTGTGAGTTAAAGTGCATACCTAATAAATCTCATATAGAAAACGATTACATTTGCAATTATTTTTCCTTTGAAGTGAGATTTTAGTCCAAAACTTTATTTACACATTTAACGCTAAGATTTTTGAGTTACGTTGATAGTTGTACAGCCCCTGTTTTTCCATCGGTAGCTCATCAACTCCGATCTCGTAAAACCCTTGTTCACGGAACCAATGCAGGCTATGTGTGGTTAAAACGAAAATTTGGTCGATATCACGAGACTTCGATTGATGACGCATGTAGTCCAGTAATATTTGCCCGCGGTTGCCATCACGATAATCAGGATGAATAGCCACGCACGCCATCTCCGCCATATGATCTTCCGGGTATGCGTAAAGCGCTGCGCAACCGATAATCAGCCCGTCTTTTTCAATAATGGTAAATCGGTGGATTTCTTGCTCTAGCTGTTCTCGAGAGCGGCGCACTAAGATGCCTTGTTCTTCAAGAGGGCGAATAAGGTCAAAGATGCCGCCAATATCGTCGATCTGAGCTTGTCTTACTTGCTCGGCGCTCGCCATCACTACTTGGGTTCCAATACCATCGAAAGAGAACAACTCTTGGATTAATGCGCCATCTACCTTGTAGCTGATTAGATGACAACGAGGCACACCAGCTCGACAAGCGGAGATCGCTCCTTTCAAGAAGCGCAGTGTTCCTGTGCTCATGTCTTCGGCAGGATTTTGAGATTCCGTTAATCGTTCTAGAATTTGCTTGGCATCTTTAGGGAAGAGTTCGGCGAGCACGTTACCGCGTTCATCTGTTACCCCTTGTTCGGAGCAGAAGCCAATCAGCTTGTCGGCCTTTAGACGAATAGCAACTTGGGTAGCGACCTCTTCAGAAAGTAGGTTAAAGCTTTCGCCTGTCACGGAGCTGGCAATAGGGCCAAGCAGTACAATTGAACCTTGGTCAAGCGTGCGATTGATCCCTTCGATATCGATTCGACGAATACGCCCGCTGTGGCAATAATCCGTACCGTCATCCACGCCAAGCGGTTGAGCCGTAATGAAGTTACCACTCATAACATTGAGTTGAGTGCCTGCCATCGGCGTGTTGTTTAAGCTCATTGAGAGGCGTGCGGTGATGGCAAGTTGAAGCTGTCCAGCAGCCTGCATAGCGACGCCCAAAGAATATTCATCAGTGACCCTAATATTCTTGTGATAAGGCGTATGGCAATCTTGCTTGGCGAGCAATTGGTTGATCTGCGGTCTTGCCCCGTGAACGAGAACAATCTTTACTCCAAGGCTGTGGAGCAAGGCTATATCACTAATAATGTTACCAAAGTTCCTGTCGGCAACGGCTTCGCCTCCCAGCATAATGACCATGGTTTTGCCACGGTGAGCATTTACGTAAGGGGTTGATTGTCTGAAACCTTTTACTAGCGCTGTACTTCTTAATTTCACAGAACAAGTCCATTTTGTTTATTTATTCGATAATTTAGCATTTAAATTCAAATGTAAACAACACCTTTTTGGAATAAAGCGCAAACTATTCTTATCTAGGCTTCAATATATAAACTGTCTCAGTGTAGAATGCGCATAGCATCCTTATGAGTAGTCACCGAATGCAACAAGCTCCAGCAACAAAGAACAAAATCGATGAGATAACCAAAGGTCTCTACAGCGAAGCTGATCAGCGCAATCAATCTAAGTTGAAGCGTAAGATCATTGAACGTTGTTTAATGGTTCTAGCCTTAGTGGGTTCGTTTGCGGTGGTTTCTTTGTTCGGCGATGTGCTTTCCCGAGTGCAAAATGCGGCGACGCCCGACAATCTGATATACGGCACTTGGATAGAGCAAGATGTTGCACATTATGCGACCGATGAGTTTGTTCTGAATGCTAATGGTGTGTCAGTTCGTGGGTCTGTTGTTTCGACGAGCTTTGACTTTGATGGAAACTACTTTGAATACAAGGCGGGTGATAAAACCTATCGCTTCCGCATGACCAATTCTGACAATACAGAAATGGTGCTCGATTCTGACAGTCACTACAATCCCATCTTCCGCCTTAAGGGCCATATCGATAACTCCGTCCGATAGGTTATCTTCTTGTAAACTCTTACAATCTAAGATTGTGTTATCTGACTGTTTTTGTCATCCTCGATGCATAGAATTTTTAGGATGACTCTTGTGATTAAAAAATGGCTTCCCCTTGTCGCTGCCTCTTTGTTATTTGGCTGTGCTCAACCCACTGATCTTGCTCAGCAACACCTTGATGACGAATTTCCTCGCACCTTGAATAAGGTCGATCAGGTTGAATCCAATAAACCAAGAGACTACACCGCATTTGCAGAACAAGCTGAGATGGTGGTTTCTAAATCCCCTTCGATGGCTAAAATCTATGAGCCGCTTTATCAACAACTCAATGAGTGGGCGATGCTGAGTGGAGATCCAAGCGAGCTAGCGAATTTTGGCGTTCAAACCGCTCAACTAGGTGGTGGTGATAAACAAGGCAATGTTTTGTTCACGGGCTACTTTTCTCCTGTGATGGAGCTGCGCCACGAAGCGAATGAAGAATATCGTTACCCTGTTTACGGGCTTCCTGAGTGTGGCAAAGAGTGTCCAACACGCGAAGAGATTTACAACGGCGCATTAGAAGGTCAAGGCCTTGAGTTAGGTTATTCAGCAAACCGCATCGACCCATTTATGATGGAAGTGCAGGGCAGTGGATTTGTGCACTTCGGTGATGATGACACGCTGCAGTATTTCGCCTACGCGGGTAAGAATAATAAAGCTTATGTGAGCATTGGCCGTGTTCTGATTGAACGAGGCTTAGTTCCACGCGAAAAAATGTCGCTAAAAGCAATCAAAGAGTGGGTATTGGCAAACGATCCTGAAGTAGTGAAAGAGCTGCTTGAGCAAAACCCTTCTTTCGTTTTCTTTGAAGCGAGAGACGACCTATCGGTAATGGGCAGCGCGGGCATTCCTCTATTACCTATGGCGGCGGTAGCGGGCGATCGCTCTATCTTACCTATGGGAACACCGATTCTTGCTGAGGTTCCACTACTGAATGCTGATGGTACTTGGAGCGGCGCTCATCAACTAAGACTGCTATTGGTTTTGGATACGGGCGGCGCGGTTAAGCAAAACCATTTGGACCTTTACCACGGCATGGGCCCTCGAGCGGGTACAGAAGCGGGCCATTACAAGCATTTTGGTCGTGTGTGGAAGCTCGGTTTAGATGGCAGCGCAACTGAAGCGCCTTGGGCTTTGCCTCCTGAAAAGGTTGAGTAAGCTACAATAAAATAGGGCATTGAAAGCGAATCGCTAATCCCCTAGACTTTTTATTCAAGAGTGCGTATAAAACGCACTCTTTTCTTTTTCTCAGAAATAAATTGGCGGCAACAATGCGTGAATTGACCACTCCAGCTTCAGAAAACTATGACCAACGATTTGGTGGCACCCGTCGCCTATATGGCAATAGTGAAGTCGACATACTTAGAGCAGCACACGTGTGTGTGATCGGTATTGGTGGTGTCGGTTCATGGGCGGTTGAAGCGCTTGCTCGTACTGGTTTAGGTGAGCTGACTTTGATCGATATGGATGATGTGTGTGTGACCAACATCAACCGTCAGATCCACGCAATGTCGGGTACCGTTGGTAAAAGCAAAATTGAAGTGATGGCAGAGCGCGTTAAGCTGATTAACCCTGAGTGTAAAGTTAACCTGATTGACGACTTCATCGGCCCAGACAATCAGGCTGAATACCTATCGAAAGAGTTCGACTTTGTATTAGATGCGATTGATAGCATGAAAGCTAAGGCTTCACTGTTGGCATATTGTCGTAGCAACAAAATTAAGGTGATCACCACTGGTGGTGCGGGTGGTCAAATCGATCCGACTCAAATCAAAGTGGCTGATCTGACTAAGACGATTCAAGACCCGTTAGCGAAGAAATTGAAAGACACATTACGTCGTCATCACAATTTCCCTAAGAACCCAGCACGTAAGTTTGGCATCGATTGTGTGTTCTCAACTGAACAGCTGAAATATCCTCAAGCTGACGGCAGTGTATGTGCTGCGAAAGCGACCGCAGAAGGGCCAAAACGAATGGATTGTGCGACAGGTTTTGGCGCAGCAACGGTGGTAACGGCTACGTTTGGTTTTGTGGCGGTTTCACGTATCGTAGAAAAGATCGTTCAAAAGCATACTAAGTAACTCGTTACTTTGAGCTTACTAAGAATTTACTGGATATAAAAATGACGTCATTTCCAAGTTCTCCATTCGGCCAAGAAATTACCAGTGATGATATTGTCGCAAAGATGCAGACATTCAGCGGCTGGGAAGACCGTTATCGCCAAGTGATTCAATGGGGTAAGAAACTGCCAACGATGCCTGATGAACTGAAAAGTGAGCAGGTGATTGTCTCTGGCTGTGAAAGCCAAGTGTGGTTGGTTTCTCAAAATATCGACGGTGTTTGGCACTTTTGTGCTGATTCTGATGCTCGTATCGTTCGCGGCCTTATCGCATTAGTGATGGCTGCGTATGATGGAAAAACATCAGAGCAGGTTCAAGCGTTCGATATTGATGGTTACTTTGAACAAATCGGTCTAATTACCCACCTTAGCCCATCTCGCGGTAATGGATTAAAAGCGATTGTTGCTCAAATCCAAGAGCTAAGTGCTTAATATCTCCTTGATACACAGAAGCAAAAAGGGTTGACGTTAAACGCCAACCCTAAGTAATTTCGCTACTCCCTAAAGCATATCAACGGCTTTTTCTATCGCCGCTACGAGCTTTTCAACATCATCCATGTTGTTGTAAATACCAAATGAAATTCGAACCGTTCCTTTCACATTAAGTGCATCCATTAATGGGTGAGCACAATGATGTCCTGCACGTACTGCGATACCTTGCTGATCCAGTAGAGTCGCTATATCTTGATGGTGAACACCATCCATCACAAAAGTAATCACACTTGCGTTAGGTTGATACCCTAAAATCTGAATGTCATCCAGTTTACTGAGAGCAAGATAAGTCTCGTGTTGTAGTTGGTGGATATGATTTTCGACATCTTGTTGTACAAAACCACTTAACCATTCTATTGCGGTGCTTAGTGCTATGGCTCCTGCCACATTTGGCGTGCCCGCTTCGAATTTGCCAGGCAGTTCTGAAAAAGTAGTGCCAGAGAAAGAGACGCGCTCGACCATTTTGCCACCACCATGCCAAGGTGGCATCGCTTCTAACAATTCAAGCTTGCCGTAAAGCACACCGATGCCCGCAGGGGCATAGAGCTTGTGTCCAGAGAATACGTAGAAATCCGCACCTAAAGCTGCAACATCAATAGGCTCATGGACGATGCCTTGCGCGCCATCGACCACAACAATCGCATTCATCTTGTGTGCTTTTTCTATGACAGCTTCAATTGGCTGACGAGAACCCGTTACGTTGGTTACCTGAGCTAATGCAACAATCTTGGTTCGTTCATTTAAAAGCGTATCAAACGCGACTAGGTCAAATTCGCAATCCGGTGTCATCGGTACTTTAACGACTTTAGCCCCGGTTTGTTCTGCCACAATTTGCCAAGGAACTATGTTAGCGTGATGCTCCATTTCACTCACTAAGATCTCATCGCCAGGCTGAAGAATACTTCTTGCGTAAGTTTGAGCAATTAAATTGAGCGCTTCGGTTGCACCGCGAGTCCAGATGATCTCTTTTGAAGAGCTTGCACCGATAAACTGAGCGACCTTATCTCTGGCAGCTTCAAACTGACTGGTCGCGTTCGCTGTTAAGCTATGGCTACCACGGTGCACATTGGCATTCTGCTTCGAGTAATATTGGCTAATGGCATCAATAACCACCTGAGGCTTCTGTGTCGTCGCCGCGCTGTCTAAGTAAATCAACGGTTGTTGATTGATGGTTTGGGATAGCGCAGGAAACTGCTCTCGGATGTGATTGATATCAAGCATCTATTCTTACCTAAAATCTTGGAAATTGGTGCCAGCGTTATGCTTAGCGGTATTGTTATTTTATCGCGACTTGTTGACCGTTGCTGACTAATCTTGATGATTCCAGCTATTTTCTTGCTCTTTGACTTGAGCAAACAGCTTTTGGTTAACAGGAACCTTTATGCCGTGCTTAAGTGCTGTCTTGATTAGATGGCCGCTAATGAAGTCGACCTCTGTCTTACGCTGATAAAACATATCTTGCTGCATTGAAGAGTAGTTCTCTGCCGTCGCTAGGATGATGCGTTTGACGCTTGCTGCTAATTCATCGAATGAACAGGCGATCCCTTCTGCTTGCATCACTTCTGTCAGTTCTTGAACTATCGAACGCAACACCCCCTCAAATTGGTGATCAGCAAGTTCGCCATTCTTAATCTGCTTGAGCCCAGTGAGTGGATTTATGGCACAGTTAATCGCGAGCTTAGTCCAAAGCGCAGTTTTTATTTCAGGGTTCCAGCTTACCTCTGGCAGGGCATGGTTGAGGACATCAACTAAAAACGTGCATTGCTGACCGACTTGGTTAAAAGCACCCAATTGGGTGTGGCCTAACCCTGTATGAGATACATGATTACGGCTGGGTTTGAATGCGGCTTGGGTCGTGGTTGCCAATACTATCGGGTGAGCATTAATTTGAGTGGCAATGTTGTCGACCGCGCCCATTCCATTGTGCATGAACATTAGAATGGTGTCTGGGTCGAGATGTTGGAGGAGCGGAGTGGTTGCGGTTTCGACTTGCCAAGCCTTGACGGTGAAGATAACCAGATCACTCGCGGCTAATCGTTCGATATTGTTGTTACTGATAGGGAGAGAGGGTTGTCCATCAAGTGATAGCTCAATGGAGTGGTCGGAAGAACGGCTCCACAAAGAGACATTATGACCAGCTTGAAGCAGTTTTATTGCCCATAAAGAGCCGATGGCCCCTGGCCCAACAATAGTGATGTTCACAGCAATACCGAGATAAGAAAGTGATGCTGCAAGGATAGCGAGGCATTAAATGAAAGCAATAAAAAATGGCACCCGAGGGTGCCATTTAGGAAACTTTCTTAGAAGTTCGATTAGAACTTGTAAGTTACTGCAACGTAGTGACCGAAGCCTGTTGATTTGAATCCATCAGTATCTTTAATACCGTAGATGTCTTTGTAACCTTTTAGGCCGTAACCAACAGCAAAACGATCTGAGTGCCAGTAGATACCATTGTACATTGCACCACCGTTACTTGCAGAAGAGTACTTGTCTTCCAGACCAAATTGGTAATCGATGTAACCTTGGTAAGAGACGAATGAACCGTTCTCGAAGAAGTAGAAAGGTTTAAACCAGTTTGCAGAAACTTGGTAACCGTTCCAATCTTTGTTGTTTGAATCGTATGTACCGTAAAGGTTTAGGCCAATTTTGCCTAACCACGGAACCATTACGTCAGAACCTAAACCAACTTTTTGAGTGTTAACGCCAGAGTTACCACCCCATTCCATAAGTGTAGATACGTAAAGCTCTTGAACTGGACCGAAAGAAAGATCTTTACCTGTAAGTCCGTCTAGAGACATACGAGGAGCGAACTTCATGAACATCTTTTCAGCACCAGCTTTATCGCTGCCTGGATCAGACGTTAGGTTGAATACGTCAACATAGCCATAAAGGTCGAAGATTCCCGAGCGGCCACCGAATTCCATCTCTAGGTAATCATGTGAAGACTCACCTGGAAGTTCGTCAATTGCAGCCATAAGGTTGAATTGCATCCATTTGTAATCGTTCTTATGGATGTCGCCGTCAGAATAATCAGCCGCCATTACTGGAGCAGATGCTGCTGCAAGTAGGCCAAGAGTTAAAAGTGATTTACGCATAATGGAACTCTCTATGTTTGAAATAAGTAACCCGCTAATCCGTGCGTGTTTATGATGTCCGAATGCCGAGCATAATAGCGATTTTGTTCTCAAATAAAAGTGAGACGGAGTGAAAATTACAATTATTAAGGTGAAGCTGATCACACTAATGATCTAAATGATGGAACTTTAATGTGGCAATGCATCTTGATGCACCTCTAATTCTATTGATTTTGTGAAACTCGATTATTTTGTGGATAAATAGGTGAAATACTGTGCTAAGCAAACGATTCTACTAATTAGAGTGACATGCATATCAAAATCAACAGTATTCATTTCTAAGCGTTTTCTCTTAAAAAATGACAATTCAACCCGTCTTACAATCCAGTCTTTGATCTATCTTTGACCGAAAACGGTGGGTATTGCTGGCAGCACTCCGGCGCTAAGTGATGTGAAATTCAAAGATTATGCGAATGGCATTTATGTTGCGGCGGGGTCTTACTTTGTGACGATTACTGTAGCGGGTCAGCCTTTGGTTGTGGCGATTGATGATTCGATGGGAACAGGTTTTAATCTTATCGTGAGCGACACAACAGACTAGATCTGAAGACCGAACGTAAAAGAGGGAAGCTCAATGCTACCCTCTTATCATTTTTTTTGACTCTATTCTTGATTGTTTTTGGCTTTTTCTAATAAATCCGTGAAAAAGTGGCGTAACGAATAGAGCATGATCAAACTCGGTATCACCATGAGTGCAGTCAGTATAAAGAAGGTTGACCAGTCATTGAGGTAATCAACCAACTCACCACTGAAGGAAGCCAGCGTTGTTCGACCGAAATTGCCCAAGGATGCGAGTAATGCATATTGTGTCGCTGAGAATGCTTGCCCGGTTAATAGCGTTAAGAAAGAGACAAAAGCTACTGTTGAAAAGGCGGTTGTGAAGTTATCGACAATAATCGTTGCCAAGAACAAGGTTTCACTCGGGCCAGTGTGAGCGATCCACGCAAACATTAGATTACTGGCCGCCATTGCCACACCGCCGATCATCAGTCCGCGTACAATACCGAATTTCACATTGAAGACACTGCCTACCAAAGTGAAGAATATCGTCGCGCCCCAGCCAATTAACTTGGAGTAATGACCGATCTGTTCATTACTGAAACCTATCTCTTTATAGAAGGTGATCGACATGCGACCTAGGAAGGCTTCACCTATCTTAAATAGGAATACGAACAGCAGTAGGGTGATGGCAACTTGAACTCCGTTTCGTTTGAAGAAGTCATAAAACGGTTCTAACACGGTAACACTGAACCAAGCCACGACTTTCGAACCGACAACCTTATTGTGGCGTTGCTGAGCCTGTTCTTGCAGGGCTTCGCGTTGTGTATTTGGCTCTCCGACAAAAAGAGTAAACAGCATTAGTACGACAACGACGCCTGCCATTCCGTAATACACGCCATTCCAACCGATTGAGTCTGCGTTAATAAAGGCAAGGTAGCCTGGTAGAGAATACCCCGTCCACCAACCAATTACGGCCATTGCAGAAGCTTGCGGCAGTTTTGATGCTTCGGATTTTGGGAAGGTATCAATACGAAATGCATCAATCGCGATGTCTTGCGTGGCTGAGGCAATGGCAATAGCGAGCGCCAACATTGAAGTAAACGCCAAGTTCTCTGCGGGATTGACGCCTGCGATGAATAAGGTACCGATTAAAACAATGGATTGGCAGAAAAAGATCCAACTGCGTCGCTGGCCGAGTATTGCGTGAAGCACCGGCAGTTTTACTCGGTCTACCAATGGTGCCCATAGAAAGTTAATCGCATACACGGCAAACACACTGCCAAAGTAGCCGATGGCAGCACGCGTTAAACCTGCATCTTTTAGCCAACCAGACATATTGGATCCAATAAGAACCCATGGGAAGCCACTCGAACAGCCGAGCATAAACACCCAAAGTAGGCGTTTATCTAGGTAGCTGCGGAAAGTCTGCATCCAAGAAAGAGAGGGAGTGCCTGATGACATAGGGCGTCCTTGTGTAGAAAAACGCCCTTAAGAAATAAGGGCGTTAGATTGGATTACTTAAGAAGGGTCACTTTAGTGATGACGATTGGGTCAACTGGTATGTCTGACATGCGGCCCATTCGCTTGGTTGGAATCGTTGCCATCTTTTGAACAACATCAAAACCTTCAGTTACTTTGCCGAATACAGCGTAGCCTGGGTTGCTACCTTTTGCGTTCAAGAAGTCATTATCAGAGAAGTTAATGAAGAACTGACGAGTTGCAGAATCTGGCGCATTAGTACGAGCCATCGCGATTGTTGCTGTATCGTTCTTCAAGCCATTGCTGCCTTCATTCTTGATAGGAGCGTAAGTTGCTTGTTGATTCATCTCTTGATCGAAGCCGCCACCTTGAGCCATAAAGCCAGGAATAACACGGTGGAAGATAGTGCCTTCGTAGCTGCCGTCAGCAACGTATTTTAGGAAGTTCTCCGCACTAACCGGTGCTTGTTCTTGGTTAAGCTCAATAGTGAAGTCGCCTAATGTTGTTTCCACGTTTACTTTAGGACCAGCCCAAACGCTCACGCTCACTAGCATTAATGCGATAGAAGATAAAATACGACCCATTAGAAACGTTCCTTCATGTAAGTTTGTAGCTCTTGGTCGTTAGCGATCTCAGTAAGAACCAAGTTGATCACGTCATTAAGAACCATAGAGATGTCGTCGTTAGATGCACTCAATGCACCAGTGCGTGTTGCAGTGCCGTTGAATGTTTTAACTAGTTTGCCTTCAGGTGTTTCAGCGGTAACTTCAAGCGTTACTTTACCGTCCATTTTGTTTTCCATAATGGTGTGCTCTACGGTAACGAGTGCTTCTTGAATCTCTAAAACAATCGAGTTTTCACTGTTTACGCTCGCACGAAAACCTTGAGACTCTAACTGCTGTGCAACAGCATTTTCTAGAGAAATACGCATGTTTTGCTTAGCGTGAATTGGCTGAATGTTTGAACGGCCACTATCAACCAATGCAACATATTGAGCGGCACGAACATCTTTACTGGTTAGTGTGTATGTTTTGCCTTGTACAAGGTTGCTTGAGCTTAGTGAAGCTTCTGGCATTACATTGATCTGTTCTTGCTGAGGGGCTGAACATGCTGTCAAAGCCATAATAGAAGCAGCCAAAATCAGTTTTTTCATTCCTTTATCCTTTCTAAATTCACACCAGAAGCTCGGTATCTTAAATTCTTGTGAAGTCGTTTCTGCTTATTTATTAAAATTCGCAGGCTCTCTTGTTGCTTGTAATATCTCAAATTTTTGGTTTAGTTCAAGCGTTTCAACGTTAGCTTCACCAAATAGTCTCGCTAGTTTGACATCGTATCCGAGGTGTCGGTTGCCAATAACAATTAATTTGCCTCCATTGCTAAGAACATGCTTTGCATCACAGAACATTTGCCATGCAATGTGATCAGTAATCGCTTGTTGCTGATGGAATGGAGGATTACACATCACTAAGTAGGTGCTGTTTTTCTTAAAGCCATCTAAACAGTTGTTGGCGATGAACTGGAAGTTGCCGTCTTCACCAAGGTTATCCTTGACGTTTTGGCGTGCTGACTCCACAGCCATAAAGCTTTCATCCACACAGGTGATACGAGCTTGTGGGTTCAATTGCCCTGCTTTTACACTCAATACACCGTTGCCACAGCCTAGATCGATGATATGACGTAGCTCAGGATCTTGTGGGATGTGCTCTAGCATATAGCGAGCGCCTTGATCGAGTGCTTCCCCTGAGTAAACATTTGGTAAATTTTTCAGACGGATATCTTCACCGTCCACATCCCATTCAACAAAAGGCTCTACCGTTTGAATTGGCTGGCAGTTTGGAGATGAGAAGACTAAGCGGTGTTTTTTCTTCGCTAGTGATGTTTTGGTTTCGCCTAGGTATTTTTCGAACAGGTTAAGCGTAGAGGTGTGAATCTCTTTTACCTTGTTGACGCCAATCACTTGGCAGCCTACAGGCAATGCTTGGCGTAGCTGGCTCAGTTGCCAGATTAGGTGACGATTTGTTTTTGGCAGCTGCATGATCACAAGGTCGATACCGTGTGGGATATCATCCATCGTGTTCAAGAAGTTCACTCGGTTACTTTGATTGCGCTGCAAGTTTTTCAGGGCGCCACGGTGAGAGATAAATGAGTCGCTCATCATAGTGACATCATGATCTTTCGAGAACCAAGTCGATAGGGCACCGAAGCTGTCGTTCATGATCAGGATGTGTTTACCAGGTTCAAGGTTCATCTCTTCAACATGGCTAATAATGTATTCGTCGCCCGCATCCCAAGCTTGAAGGGTTTCATTTGAACGTTTCGGGAAACGATGTAAGGTCAAAGTTCTGTCGTGAAGGGTAAGTTCGGTTTTCATTGCTTGAGATACTTATGTAAGAAATAACAAAGATATTGTCTCAAATGCAGGCTGAACAAGATAGAAAAAACTCAACCAAACCTATGCCATTTGCTATGAAATACTCAGACACTCGACCTGTTAGGGTTTATACTCAGCCCACGGATAATGCCAATACGTTATTAAGGAATCACAATGATCCAAGAAGTTATCGAAACAAAATTGCACAATGAGTTTTCACCAAGTCATTTAAACGTGGTCAATGAGAGCTATATGCACAATGTTCCGGCTGGTTCTGAGAGTCATTTCAAAGTGATTGTTGTCAGCGATGTGTTTGAAGGTTTGCGTCTTATTGCTCGTCATCGAGCGGTAAATAAGGCACTTTCAGAAGAGTTAGCCAATAATATCCACGCACTGTCTATTCACACTTATACAAAAGATGAATGGATGAAGCAGCTAGATAGCGTGCCAGACAGTCCAATGTGTATGGGTGGCGGAAAGTAAGAAGGCCTATATACAGAGAAAAGCGCCATGGCGCTTTTTTTGTCGTCAAACGTATGTATTTTTCGTTCTTATATCACCCAAACTGATGTCAAATTGAACGAGCTCAAATACCTACAATGAGTAATGTTTTTATTAACAGTGTTTCAACATAACTAGTAAAATATTAGTTTGTGACAGAGTATTAATCTCTTGTTTAAAACACGATTCAAAAGCCATTTTATCTGTGCGGCTCGTCAAATTTATACATATTTGAGAGGCCATATGCTTCAAATCTCACCAAATAAAGGCTGTATTCAAGTTATTGGTCATGGCATCGAGTTGTCAAAAAATGCTAGAATATCGCACCTGATAAATCTCACATGATTCGTGTGGTGATTTTATTATGAAAATGTTGCGATTTTGGTATCTCAAATTTACCAAAACCGGACACTGTAATGTCGTGTCTAAGGGCGATTTTAAAACGTCCTGAATTTACGCAATTAAAAGAATCTTTTTCCCGATAAAGTAGTGCAAGTGCGTATGATTACAATAAAGAAGGGTTTGGATCTTCCTATCGCAGGAACTCCATCCCAGGTGATTAATGATGGTAAGTCCATCACTAAAGTCGCCTTGCTTGGCGAAGAGTACGTTGGTATGCGTCCTACGATGCATGCTCGCGTTGGTGATGAAGTGAAGAAAGGCCAAGTTCTTTTTGCAGATAAAAAGAACCCAGGTGTTGTATTTACTTCTCCAGCAAGCGGTAAAGTTATTGAAGTGAACCGTGGTGCTAAGCGTGTTCTTCAATCAGTAGTGATTGAAGTAGCAGGCAATGAGCAAATCACGTTCAATAGCTATGAAGCTAACCAACTAGTAGGCCTTGACCGTGAAACGGTTAAAGCTCAGTTAGTTGAGTCTGGCGCATGGACCGCTTTGCGAACTCGTCCGTTCAGCAAGGTTCCAGCAGTTGATTCTGAAACTCAGGCTATTTTCGTTACTGCTATGGATACTAATCCGCTAGCAGCTGAGCCAGAATTAATCATTAACGAGCAGTCTGATGCTTTCGTTGCTGGTTTAGATCTTCTTTCAACTCTGACTAACGGTAAAGTGTACGTTTGTAAAAAAGGTACTAGCTTACCTCGTTCAGCTCAGTCTAACGTTGAAGAGCATGTTTTTGATGGCCCACACCCTGCAGGTCTTGCAGGCACGCATATGCATTACCTATATCCGGTAAATGCACAAAATGTAGCGTGGAGCATTAACTACCAAGATGTTATCGCATTCGGTAAGCTTTTCCTTACTGGTGAGATTTACTCTGAGCGTGTTGTTTCTCTGGCTGGTCCAGTGGTGAACAACCCACGTCTAGTTCGTACTCAAATTGGTGCTAGCCTTGAAGAGTTGACAGACAGCGAGTTAATGCCAGGCGAAGTTCGTGTGATTTCTGGTTCTGTACTTACGGGTACTGAAGCAACAGGTCCACATGCTTTCCTTGGTCGTTACCATCAGCAAGTTTCTGTTCTACGTGAAGGTCGTGATAAAGAGCTATTCGGCTGGGCTATGCCTGGTAAGAACAAGTTCTCTGTTACTCGTTCATTCCTTGGTCACCTGTTTAAAGGTCAGTTGTTCAACATGACAACGACAACAAACGGTAGTGACCGCTCAATGGTTCCAATTGGTAACTACGAGCGCGTAATGCCTCTAGATATGGAACCTACATTGCTGCTTCGTGATCTATGTGCAGGCGACATTGATAGTGCTCAAGCACTAGGTGCGCTAGAGCTAGACGAAGAAGATGTAGCATTGTGTACCTTTGTATGTCCAGGTAAGTACGAGTACGGTCAACTACTTCGTGAATGCCTAGATACGATTGAGAAGGAAGGGTAATTTTCATGGGCCTTAAAAAGTTTCTTGAAGACATCGAGCATCATTTTGAGCCAGGTGGTAAACACGAGAAGTGGTTTGCGCTTTACGAAGCAGCAGCGACAGTGTTCTACACGCCAGGTCTTATTACAAAGAAAAGCTCGCACGTTCGTGATAGCGTTGATTTAAAACGTATCATGATCATGGTTTGGTTCGCGGTATTCCCAGCAATGTTCTGGGGTATGTACAACGCGGGTGGCCAAGCTATCGCAGCACTTAACCATATGTATGCAGGTGCTGAACTAGCATCTGTTATCAGTGGTAACTGGCACTACTGGCTAACCGAAATGCTTGGAGCCTCCTTAGGAGCCGATGCAGGTGTTGGCAGCAAGATGCTACTTGGTGCGACTTACTTCCTACCTATCTACGCAACGGTATTCATCGTTGGTGGTTTCTGGGAAGTTCTGTTCTGTATGGTGCGTAAGCACGAAGTAAACGAAGGTTTCTTTGTTACTTCTATCTTATTCGCGCTTATCGTTCCGCCAACACTTCCTCTATGGCAAGCAGCACTAGGTATTACCTTCGGTGTTGTAGTCGCTAAAGAGATCTTCGGTGGTACGGGTCGTAACTTCCTGAACCCTGCACTTGCTGGCCGTGCGTTCCTATTCTTTGCATACCCTGCACAGATTTCAGGTGACGTAGTTTGGACTGCTGCAGATGGTTTCTCTGGTGCAACTGCTCTTAGCCAATGGGCTCAAGGCGGCGGTAGCGCACTAATGAACGTAACATCTGGTGAAGCAATCACTTGGATGGACGCATTCATTGGTAACATCCCAGGTTCTATCGGTGAAGTATCGACTCTAGCACTTATGATCGGTGCTGCGATGATCGTTTACATGCGTATCGCTTCATGGCGAATCATTGCTGGTGTAATGATCGGTATGATTGCTGTGTCTACGCTGTTTAACGTGATCGGTTCTGATACTAACGCAATGTTCAGCATGCCTTGGCACTGGCACCTAGTTCTAGGTGGCTTCGCATTCGGTATGTTCTTCATGGCGACTGACCCAGTATCAGCTTCATTTACCAACAAAGGTAAGTGGTGGTACGGCATCCTAATCGGCGCAATGTGTGTAATGATTCGTGTAGTTAACCCTGCATACCCAGAAGGCATGATGCTTGCGATTCTATTCGCAAACCTATTTGCTCCTCTGTTTGACCACGTTGTAATCGAGAAGAACATTAAGCGGAGACTAGCGCGCTATGGCAAGTAATAACGATAGCATTAAAAAGACGCTGTTTGTTGTTATCGCATTGAGCCTAGTGTGCTCAATCATCGTTTCAACAGCTGCAGTTGTTCTTAAACCTAAGCAACAAGCTAACGCGGTTCTAGATCAGCAAACTAAGATCCTTGAAGTTGCGGGCATTGAAGTTGCGGGTAATATCCCTGAACTGTACGCAGAGAACATTGAACCTCGTCTAGTTGATTTCGCTACTGGCGATTTCGTTGACGGCGATGCTGCTGCATACGACCAACGTAAAGCGGCAAAAGATCCAGCTCAGTCAATCAAGCTTTCAGCTGAAGATGACATCGCTAAGATCCTTCGTCGTGCTAACACGGGTACTGTATACCTTGTGAAAGATGGCGCTGAAACTTCTAAAGTTATCATCCCTGTTCACGGTAACGGTCTATGGTCAATGATGTACGCATTCGTTGCGGTAGAAACTGATGGCAACACAGTTTCTGGTATCACTTACTACGAGCAAGGTGAAACTCCTGGACTTGGTGGTGAAGTTGAGAACCCATCTTGGCGCGCTCAATTCGTTGGTAAGAAATTATTCGACGAAAACCACAAACCTGCTATTCAGGTTGTTAAAGGTGGCGCTCCTCAAGGTTCTGAGCACGGTGTAGATGGCCTTTCTGGTGCAACACTGACTAGCGTTGGTGTTCAACATACATTTGACTTCTGGTTAGGTGATATGGGCTTTGGTCCGTTCCTAGCGAAAGTTCGTGACGGAGGTCTGAACTAATGTCTAGTGCAAAAGAAATTAAAAAGAGCATCTTAGCGCCGGTGTTGGACAACAACCCAATCGCGCTACAGGTTCTTGGTGTGTGTTCTGCTCTTGCGGTAACCACTAAGCTAGAAACAGCATTTGTTATGACTATCGCGGTAATGTTCGTTACTGCTCTGTCTAACTTCTTCGTTTCTTTGATCCGTAACCACATTCCTAACAGTGTGCGTATCATCGTTCAGATGGCAATTATCGCATCACTAGTAATCGTGGTAGACCAAGTGCTTAAAGCATACCTATACGATATCTCTAAGCAGCTATCTGTATTCGTAGGCCTAATCATTACTAACTGTATTGTAATGGGTCGTGCTGAAGCATTCGCAATGAAGTCTGCGCCAATCCCATCTCTAATCGATGGTCTTGGTAACGGTCTTGGTTACGGTTTCGTTCTTATCACTGTTGGTTTCTTCCGTGAGCTTCTAGGCTCTGGCAAACTATTTGGTATGGAAGTACTACCTCTAGTGAGCAACGGTGGTTGGTATCAGCCAAACGGCTTGATGCTTCTAGCACCTTCTGCATTCTTCCTAATTGGTTTCTTGATTTGGGCAATTCGTGTGTTCAAACCAGAACAAGTAGAAGCGAAGGGGTAAGGTAGTCATGGAACATTATATTAGTCTGCTAGTTAAATCGATTTTCATCGAAAACATGGCGCTTTCTTTCTTCCTAGGTATGTGTACATTCCTAGCGGTATCTAAGAAAGTTAAAACTTCTTTTGGTCTTGGTGTTGCGGTAGTTGTAGTACTTACAATCGCTGTTCCTGTAAACAACCTTGTTTACACACACATCCTGAAAGAAAACGCGCTTGTTGAAGGTGTCGATTTAAGTTTCCTTAACTTCATCGCATTCATCGGTGTTATCGCGGCACTTGTACAAATCCTAGAGATGGTTCTAGACCGTTTCTTCCCACCTTTGTACAACGCACTAGGTATCTTCCTTCCACTGATCACAGTTAACTGTGCAATCTTTGGTGGTGTATCTTTCATGGTAACTCGTGACTACAACTTTGCTGAATCTGTTGTTTACGGCTTCGGTTCTGGTGTGGGTTGGATGTTAGCTATCGTTGCTCTTGCGGGTATCCGTGAGAAGATGAAGTACTCTGACGTACCTCCAGGTCTACGTGGCCTTGGTATCACGTTCATTACTGTTGGTCTGATGGCGTTAGGCTTTATGTCTTTCTCTGGTGTTCAACTGTAGGGTAAGCACCCAGTAATAAGGAATAACAAATGTTTAGTATTATTCTTGGCGTAGCGATGTTTACCATTATTGTACTGGCTCTAGTACTAGTGATTCTTTTCGCTAAGTCTAAGTTAGTACCATCAGGTGACATCACTATTTCAGTAAACGGCGACCCTGAAAAGGCGATCGTTACTCAACCTGGTAGCAAGCTACTTGGTGCCCTGGCTGGCGCTGGTATCTTCGTATCTTCTGCTTGTGGTGGCGGTGGCTCTTGTGGTCAGTGTCGTGTAAAAGTTAAGTCTGGTGGTGGCGACATCCTTCCAACTGAACTTGATCACATCACAAAAGGTGAAGCTCGCGAAGGCGAACGTCTTGCATGTCAAGTTGCTATGAAAACTGACATGGAGATTGAACTAGACGAAGATATCTTTGGTGTTAAAAAGTGGGAATGTACTGTTATCTCGAATAACAACGAAGCTACTTTCATCAAAGAACTTGCGCTAGCAATCCCTGAAGGTGAAGAAGTACCGTTCCGCGCGGGTGGTTACATTCAGATTGAAGCTGAACCACATCACGTGAAATACGCAGATTACGATATTCCTGAGGAATACCGTGGTGACTGGGATAAGTTCAACCTATTCCGTTACGAGTCTATCGTTAAAGAACATTCAATCCGTGCTTACTCAATGGCTTCATACCCAGAAGAGAAAGGTATCATCAAGTTGAACGTTCGTATCGCGACTCCGCCGCCAAACAACCCTGATGTTGCTCCTGGTGTGATGTCTTCATACATCTGGTCTCTTAAAGAAGGCGACAAGTGTACTATTTCTGGTCCATTTGGTGAGTTCTTTGCTAAAGACACAGACAATGAAATGGTATTCATCGGTGGTGGTGCAGGTATGGCGCCTATGCGTTCTCATATCTTCGACCAACTTAAGCGTCTTAAGTCTACTCGTAAGATGTCTTACTGGTATGGCGCACGTTCTAAGCGTGAGATGTTCTACATTGAAGATTTCGATGGCCTAGCGGCTGCAAACGAAAACTTCGTGTGGCACTGTGCACTGTCTGATCCTCAACCAGAGGACAACTGGGACGGTTACACTGGTTTCATCCACAATGTACTGTACGAAAACTACCTGAAGGATCACGAAGCTCCTGAAGATTGTGAGTACTACATGTGTGGTCCACCGATGATGAACGCTGCTGTTATCGGCATGCTGAAAGATCTTGGTGTAGAAGATGAAAACATCCTACTAGATGACTTCGGTGGTTAATCCACTTAAGTGATTGATATTATGGCTGACTCCTACGAGTCAGCCATTTGTTTTTCTAAGACAGCTTTTGACAACATACTGGCTTATATAAGAAAGAGTAAGGCATTCAAAATACCTATTTTTTACTCTTATTTTTCCTTATATAAATCCTCAACATTAGACAGGAGTAAGCAAGTGAGAATTTGGCTTGTTGCATTAACTTCTTTGATTTTTCTTGCGGGCTGTGAGCAGTCAAGAGAGCAAGTGCATTTGAGTGGCCCAACGATGGGCACGAGTTACAATATTAAATACATCAATGGTGATGAATTTCCTGAGTCTAATGAAGTTCATACAGAGATCGATCGTCTACTTGAAGAAGTAAACGACCAGATGTCGACTTACCGTGAAGATTCCGAATTAAGCCGTTTCAACCAGCATAAAGGTGCGGATGCGTTCGAAGTATCTGAGCAAACAGCGACGGTTGTGAAAGAAGCGATTCGTTTGAACGGTCTTACTGAAGGAGCTCTGGATGTAACGGTTGGTCCGTTAGTTAACTTATGGGGTTTTGGTCCTGAAGCTCGTCCTGAAGTTGTGCCATCAGATGAAGAGCTGGCGGCTCGCAAGGCTAAGATTGGTATCCATCATCTTAGTGTTGAAGGCAACATGTTGAAGAAAGACCTACCTAACCTGTATGTCGATCTATCCACGATTGCAAAAGGTTGGGGTGTTGACGTCGTCGCTGACTACCTTGATTCTATCGGTATTCACAACTACATGGTTGAAGTCGGTGGCGAAATTCGTCTGAAAGGTTTAAACCGTGAGAACGTGGGCTGGCGTATCGCGATTGAGAAACCAAGCGTTGATGAGCGTAATATTCAAGAGATCATCGAGCCGGGTGATATGGCTATCGCAACCTCTGGTGATTACCGTAACTATTTTGAACGTGATGGTGTTCGTTACTCACACATCATCAACCCTGAAACAGGAAAGCCTCTTCACCATAAAGTGGTTTCTGTGACTGTTTTAAACCCGTCTTCAATGACTGCAGACGGCTTATCTACGGGCCTTATGGTCTTAGGTGAGGAAAAAGGAATGGAAGTCGCAAACCAACATAACATCCCAGTGTTCATGGTGGTAAAAACAGCAGATGGCTTTAAAGAAATTGCTTCTGAAGCATTTAAGCCATACTTAGGTAAATAAGGTAAGCGAGATAATTATGAATACATTTCTGATTACATTTGGTGTTTTTCTTGCAGTAATCGCAGCGATGTCAATTGGCTACATTATCCAAAAGAAAGTTGTGAAAGGTAGCTGTGGCGGTTTGGGTGCTGTTGGTATTGATAAAGTATGTAACTGCCCTGAGCCTTGTGACGCGCGTAAGAAGCGTGAAGCACGTGAAGCTTACCGTGAAGAGAAGCTGGCTGAGCGTCAACAAAAAGAAGCGGCTTGGAGTAAAGACCGTATCGCTTAATTGGTGACAGTCATAGGGGATAGAGTTATCTATGCCCTCAAATTGAAAAGCTCAAGATTATCGTCTTGAGCTTTTTTAGTTTTGAGGTCTAGCAATTAATCTTGGTATACCAAAAATGGAAACAGAGGCGAATGACTATTGTTCGATTTGCATGCTGTTACGCGCAAACACTAGTTGGTTTCTACCTTGCTCTTTTGCCGTATAAAGAAGCTCATCAGCGGCTTTGATCTGCTCATCTAGCTTCGCGTCTAAATCGGTTACGCCGATACTGATACTGACCTTGATTCTTTGAGAGTCATGCTCAACAACATGGCTTTCAATGGCTTCTCTCATGGACTCTAAGTTGTCAACAAAGCTTTCAAATGCGCCGCACGACTGAATACAAAACTCTTCGCCACCAAAGCGCACAGCGACATCGTCTTTGAAATGATCTTTGATTATTTTCCCTACATCGATCAGCACGGCATCACCACCATCGTGTCCAAAGGTATCATTCACTTTCTTAAAGAAGTCGATGTCCATCATCGCGATGTTTCGTTGATCGCAGCCTTTACAAGGATGATTGAACAGGTAGCGACGATTCCATAAGCCAGTAAGAGCATCCTCGTTGGCATGTCGAAATAGCTCATTAGCCGCTTCTTTCATATCAAGCAGCTGATGGATACGGCAGAAAAACTCTTCTTGGTTAAAAGGTTTGTAAAGGAAATCGTTGGCACCCGCTTTAAGGAATCGCGCTGTCATAGTGCGATCATCACTCCCGGATAATCCTAGAATGGCCAACTGGTTTCTGTCGTGATCGCGTCGTATCTCACGGATCATCGCTATACCGTCTTTCTTCGGCATATCATGGTCTGTAACAACGAACGTAATATCGGGATCGTTATGAAGGAGCTTTAATGCTTGTTCGCCATCTTCGGCTTGGATAGTTTGGATATATTGGTGTTCTAGAAGTTGAGCTATGTAACGGCGAACGACCGCTGAATCATCGACAACCAATGCTTTGTGATGGCGATTATTCGAAATTCTTTGAACCAGGGGAAGTAGGTAGCTTACTGATGACATACTGTCTTTAAGTATGTAATCGATAACGCCTTTGGCTAGGACTTGCTCTCGCAGTTGATTGTCGAACATCCCGGTCAGGACAATGATTTTCTGTTGATAGCCTAAGACGAGATCAATGATCTCGCCGTCTTGGCCGTCAGGTAAACAGTAGTCGAGGACTGCACACAAGAAATCCGTTTCTTGCTCTAAGATCGCTTTGGCTTCTTCTACAGATTCCGCCAACGCAACTTCATAGCCATCGTTCTTAAATTGTTGGTAAAGATAGTTTCTGAATGCGCGACTATCCTCTACCACTAGTATTTTTTCACTCAAAAGCTATCCCTACTTATAGACTAAATACTCCTAACAATACTATCAGAATAGTGGGCGGCGAATGAAGTGAAACCTGTTGAGCTGGACTCCAGATCATTTTAAATCTGAGAATAATTGATTATACTGTTCATAGATACAGTTGTAAGGTTGAGTTATTTCCAAATGTGCAGTTCGGACCAAGAGAAAGTCAGAAAAATAATCCATGTCGATATGGATTGTTTTTACGCGGCTGTAGAAATGCGTGATAACCCTGCTTACCGAAATCGCCCGTTAGCTGTTGGTGGGCATGAAAAGCAACGCGGCGTTTTGAGCACCTGTAATTATGAAGCCCGCAAGTTTGGTGTTCGCTCTGCAATGCCTACCGGAAAGGCCCTACAGCTTTGTCCTAATCTATTGGTTGTGCCGGGAAGAATGTCGGTCTATGTCGAGATATCTAAAAAGATCCGTGAAATCTTCTCTCGATACACATCAATCATTGAACCACTTTCCTTGGATGAAGCTTTCCTTGATGTCACCGATTCTAAGCGGTGTCACGGTTCAGCAACACTTATTGCCGAGTCTATTCGCCGTGATATTTGGAACGAACTGAACCTGACAGCTTCTGCAGGAATTGCACCGATTAAATTCTTGGCGAAAGTGGCCTCAGATCTGAATAAGCCCAATGGTCAGTTTGTTATCCCTCCACAAGACGTGCAATCAGTGATCGATGAGCTACCACTTGAAAAGATTCCCGGTGTCGGCAAAGTGAGCATAGAAAAGCTGCACCAAGCGGGTTTCTTTACTTGTAAGGATATCAAAGAGTCTGACTATCGAGACCTGCTACTCAAGTTTGGCCGTCAAGGTGCATCACTCTGGAAGCGCAGTCATGGCATTGATGATCGAGAAGTTATCATCGAGCGCGAGCGAAAATCGGTAGGTGTAGAGCGCACCTTTACCCAAAACATTTCAAGCTACGCAGAATGTTGGCAGGTAATCGAAGATAAGCTATTTCCTGAACTCGAGACTCGCTTAGAAAAGGCTAGCCCAAGCAAAGCGATCATCAAGCAGGGCATTAAGCTCAAGTTCGCCGACTTTCAACAAACCACGATTGAACACATCCATGCCTCTCTCGATCGTGAACACTTCAAAGAGCTGCTTAGTGAAATACTGAAAAGACAACAGGGGCGAGAAATACGCCTGCTTGGTTTAAGCGTAATGCTGCAACCTAAAGACCAAATGCGTCAGTTGAGCTTCTTTTAAAGATAATGAGTGAGATGAATACCGACTACGCTTCATAGCCTAGTCGGTTTTTTATAAGTAAGAATTACCTAGGAAGTTGTTTTACTCGCGCTAAGGTATCACTGAACGGTTGCTGCTCTAGCTTGCCGTAACCGACCATTTTACTGGCTTTGAGTTTGGTTGAAAGCGGGGTGGCGATTCCACATAAGAAGCGAGTAATTGCCTCGTCGGTAATCAGTTGTTGGCTAGCCGAAATAAACTCATGTATCCATGTCATCACCGTCTCATCATCGATAGGTTCAACATCAACGGTTGGTAAGATTGCCACTTCTCCTCGACATACAGAGCAGTGACCGCAGTTTGTTGGTGCTTTATCATCGGCAAAATAACTCGCAAGGCGTGAGCTTAGGCAAGTATCCGCCTCAAAGAAATTCAGCATTTGGTTAAGGCGGTTTATCTCGCTGTTTTCTTTTGCTTTAAACAACTCAGTTAGACGCTCTGACAGTTGCATCATATCTTCAGAAGTATTGTGGATCGCGTAGACATCGGTGATCTGCTTGCTTTCTAGTTCAATCCAACCTTGTTCATTGAAGTAGTCGATAGCCGCAATCACACGCTGACGATCGGCTTGGAAGTGTGTCCAAAGCGCATCGAAGTCGACTTGGCACCACACTCTTGCTTGAGGAGAGCATTGGAAAATCGCTTCGACAAATTGACGACGTTCACTTTGAAATTGCTCTGTGATCTGCTGTTTCGGACGAATGAACTTAAATTTGTAGTCTGCGAAGTAGCTGTACTTGGGCTCAATCACACCTTCAATTTCGAGATACACCAGTAGTGTTTTTAGCGGTAACTGACGAATGTTGGATTCACGTGATAGTTGATTAAGCATGATCTCCCATTGATTCGAGCCAGAAGCGCCAATGTTTTGATTTTCGTAGATCTCTTTTAATACCGCTTGGATCGATATGTTGTCTGGCGTATCACCAAAAACGAAGTTCTCGAGTGTGCTTAAACCGTGTTTGTTAGCCAGTAAAATACATTCAGACGCTTGCCCATCTCGACCAGCTCTGCCGATCTCTTGTGAGTAGTTTTCGATCGATTTTGGTAAGTCAAAGTGAATCACTCGGCGAATGTTGGACTTATCCACGCCCATACCAAACGCGATAGTTGCGACGATACAGCTCACGTCATCATTCATGAATTGGTGTTGAATAGCATCTCTATTTTCAGGCTTAAGACCCGCATGGTAAGCCACTGCATTAACGCCAGCATTGCGAAGCTGCTGAGCCACCATCTCTGCCGTTTGTTGAAGGGTGACATAAACAATAGTCGGAGCGAGAGAAGCTTGGTTAACCACATTGCACAAGGTTTCTAGCTTACTGGTTTGTTCACAAGGTTGAATCGACAGATCGAGATTTTGACGATAGAAACCCGTAACCACAACGCGCTCCTCATCAATTTCAAACTTTGACTTCATATCTTGGATAACCGCTGTAGTCGCAGTGGCTGTCAGTAGTAGAACCTGAGGAATATTGAGCTGTTTTTGGTATTGAGGAAGCTTCAGGTAGTCGGGTCTGAAGTTGTGTCCCCATTCTGAAATACAGTGCGCTTCATCGACCACAAGCAGTGAGATCGACACTTGGGAGATAAACTGACGAAAGCGTTCGTTCTTCAAGCGCTCGACGGAGATCATGAGGATCTTGGTGTCACCGTTACGCACTGACTGCATAACCTGTTGTGTGGTTTGTCTGTCTTGGCTTGATTCGATTGCAGCTGCGCTAATGCCTTTGCTGTGCAAGAAGCTGAGCTGGTCTTTCATTAAAGCTAACAGTGGCGATATCACTAAGGTTAAATGTGGCAATGCTAGCGCTGGCAATTGATAGCACAGCGACTTACCTGAGCCGGTTGGGAATATGGCCGCCGTCGAATGACCAGATAGAACATTATCAATGACTTGCTTTTGCCCATTACGCAGTGAGTCGAATCCGAATACTTGTTTTAACTTCTGCTCAATCATTTATGTTCTACCTGAGTTATTAAGTGTCGTATTGATGCTAAAGCGGGCGCCCATTCATGATAGCGTCGCTTGATGAATCAAATGTCTTGCACCTGATTGTACCTAATTCTATTCTGTAGCTCCTATAGAAAAGCACCCCAATAGTATGAATAAGTCTGAGCTTCGCCAAATAATCATAGAGCAACTTGAATCCCGATTACGTATCGCACAATCTGCTACTCAACGCGCTATTGATGCTGCGACAGATGAAGAGACAGTGCCTGAACATAAGTACGATACATTGGCATTAGAAGCTTCGTATCTCGCCCATGGTCAAGCGGTGAGGGTACAAGAGTGTGAAGACGATATTCAGTGTTATCGTAACTTAGTGTTGCGTGATAGTGAGAAGGTTACGGTGAGCAGTTACGTTGTGGTCATTGACGAGCATGATCAATATAAACACGTTTTTATGGGGCCGAGAGTCGGCGGACTTTCTGTCACGTGGAATGAGAATGAGATTGCCATCGTGACGGCAAATGCACCTTTTGGTCAGGCTCTAATGGGTAAAGAAGTTGGCGATGAGATTGAATTTAAAGTCGCTGATAAGCAGTTTTGCTACGAAGTTATCTCTATCGACTAACTAACTGACTAATAGATATAAAACGTTTCTCTGACAAAGAGGCATAATCCAAGGGTATAGTAATCTGTCAGATTGATGAGAGGATGTTATGAAAAGCTATGTATTTATGAAAAACAGTGTATTAATTGCATCGTTAACTGCGGCGATGGCAGTTGTGAGCCTGCCAACGTTTGCTGCTCAGTGTCGAGTTGATTTGAAGAATGAACTAAGAATCGATGATCAAAAAGTCGAAATCCATCAAGTGAATGGTGATACGGCCGTTTTTGATGATAACAACGACCTCTATATCCATGGTGAGAAGGTTGAGCTTGATGCCGACCAACAAGCGGCGATTGAGAAATACCGCGAAAATATGAGTGAGTACTTACCTCGAGCGAAACAAATGGCGAACGATAGCTTAGCGTTAGCCAATGACGTGATTGATGATATCGCGGCTAGCCTGGATTCACCTGAGTCATTTGATAATGTAAAAGAATCGATGAAAACCTACTTTGCAGAACTGGAAGCGCGTTATTACAAAGATGGCGAATTAGTGTTACCTGCAGAAAGCTTTGATTCGATGGCCAATGGCTGGTCTGAAGATTTCGAGAAGGCGAAAGAAATCTTTAACCAAGAATTTATCTCTAGCGCTTTTAATGCGATGTCAGAAAAAATGAAACAAGATGGTGGCCTAAACCTGACTGAATTGGCTGACAGTATGGCTGAATTAAAGCTGAAAGTTGAAGAGCGAATGAAAGAACACTCTCAACAAGTGAAAGAGGAAGCGAATGAGTTCTGTGATTCTCTTGATGAGATGGCGGAACAAGAGCAAGAGCTGCATGAAATCATTCCGAATCTAAAGGACTATCAAGTATTCACGATCTAATCTGAATTAACTGATGAATCACAAGAGCACCGTTTGGTGCTCTTTTTGTTTGTATAAATGGAACCATACGGCGAGTATTTATCTCTATTTAATCCATTTCCTTCTCAAGCCTTCCATTTCGCTTTGTTGTTTCTAATTGAACGATAAGACTGGTCTTTTGTTAATTTTGTGGTTCTAAATAGCGCATTGATTGTAAAAAATAGAGAATTGTTCATTTATTGGTTGTGCCTATCATTGCTTTTTATTACTGTACTTCTCAACTAGTTCACTGATTCTTAATGCGGGCGATATGGACCAACAACCTTCCTCTTCAAGAGAGCACTTTAGCTCTCGTTTAGGCTTTATTTTAGCAGCGGCTGGTGCAGCGGTTGGCTTGGGTAATATTTGGGGTTTCCCGACTCAAGTTGCCAGCAATGGTGGTGGCGCTTTCCTTTTAGTCTATTTGATCATGATCTTCGTGGTTGCTTTCCCTATGCTGGTGGTTGAGATGGCTATCGGCCGTCACGGCCAAGCAAACCCAGTTGATAGCATGCGATCTTTGACGACAAACCCTTTGGGTAAGAAAGTCGGTGAGTTTATCGGTTGGGTTGGACTGAGTGTACCAAGCGCCGTATTGGCGTTTTACAGTATTGTTGGTGGCTGGTTGATCTGCTTCCTAATTGGTGCGGTCGCGGATCTTATCGGCCTAGAAGCGATTGCTGATTGGTTTAAAGGCTTCAGTGTTGAGCGCAACGTATTTGGTACCGTCGCGTTCTATGTACTGACTATCTTGATTGTGCAGGGCGGTGTTAAGCAAGGCATCGAGAAGTGGTCGACTCGTTTGATGCCTGCGCTGTTTGTTTTATTTGGCTTATTGTTTGTTTACATCATGACGCAATCTGGCGCGATGGAAGGCTTAAAACATTACCTTGTTCCAGACTTTGAGAAAGTGTGGGATAGAAAATTGATTCTGGCGGCAATGGGACAGGGCTTCTTCTCGCTCACTATTGGCGGTTGCTCGATGTTGGTTTATGGCTCTTACTTAAGCAAGAAAGAGAACCTACCCAAAATGGCGATGAACGTAACTTTGGTGGATACTGCTGTCGCTTTTATTGCTGGCCTAGTGGTGATGCCAGCCATGTTTGTTGCGATGCAAAAAGGCGTACAAATCTATGCGGAAGACGGCTCACTATTAAGCTCTGACACGCTAGTATTCACGGTTTTGCCGTTGATGTTTGATAGTTTAGGTGTGCTTGGTCAGATCTTTGCGATTGTGTTCTTCTTACTACTAACGATTGCAGCACTGACTTCTTCGATTTCGATGCTTGAAGGCCCGGTTGCGCTAGTGAGTGAGCGTTTCAATACCAGACGAACGCCAACAAGCTGGGTGATTGGTGGTGCTATCGCGCTGTTTAGTGTGGTGATTGTTTACAACTTTGCTGCGATGTTTGGCATGGTAGCGATGATTGCAACTCAGTATCTTCAACCAGTCGCTGCACTGATGTTCTGTGTGTTTGGTGGTTGGGTATGGAGCCGAGCTTCAAAAGTGAAAGAGCTTGAACAAGGCAGTCCTGATTTTCAACTTGGTTGGTTTGGTAAGGTTTGGCCAATGTATGTGAAGTTTGTGTGCCCAATTTTGGTAGCAACGGTTATCTGGGCATCTTTCGGTTAATGCAGAACCCTATCTGGGCTTTTTGAAATTACCTCCTCTGAACTTGAAATATTAAGCACAAAGCCACTCATAAAGAGTGGCTTTGTTGTTTTTATATAAAGCTTAGTGGCACGAAATATAAAGCTATAGTGGCACGAACAAGATAGAAAAAAGGCGCTGAACATAATATTCAGCGCCTTTGCATTGTTCGTTAAGCAATCGTGATTACTTAATTTCCATACCTTGAGCTTGCAAGTCCGCATGGTAAGAAGAACGTACAAACGGGCCACACGCTGCGTGAGTAAAGCCTAGCTCTAGAGCAATCTCTTTCAGCTCATCGAACTCAGAAGGCGGCACGTAGCGTTCTACTGGTAAGTGGTGACGGCTTGGTGCTAGGTATTGACCTAGTGTCAGCATAGTCACACCATGTTCGCGAAGGTCTTTCAGTACTTGAACGATCTCTTCTTTTGTCTCGCCAAGACCCATCATCACACCTGATTTTGTTGGGATATCAGGGTGCTGCTCTTTGAATTTCTTCAGTAGATCAAGAGACCACTTGTAGTTCGCACCTGGACGCGCTTTACGGTATAGACGTGGCGCTGTCTCTAGGTTGTGGTTGAAAACATCTGGCGGGTTGTCTTTCATTAGGTCAAGCGCAACGTCCATACGACCGCGGAAGTCTGGAACCAGTGTTTCGATACGAATATTTGGGTTTAGTTCGCGAATCTCACGGTTACAGTCAGCAAAGTGCTGAGCACCGCCGTCACGCAAGTCATCACGGTCAACTGAAGTGATTACAACGTACTTCAGTTTCATGTCTTTAATCGTCTTAGCCAGTTTCTTCGGCTCTTCAGCTTCAGGAGCAACAGGACGACCATGGGCAACATCACAGAACGGGCAGCGACGAGTACAGATAGCGCCAAGAATCATAAACGTTGCCGTACCGTGGTTGAAACACTCGGCTAGGTTAGGGCAAGACGCTTCTTCACAAACTGAGTGCAGGTTGTTTTTACGCATTGCTGATTTGATTTCTTGAATACGATGGCTGTCTGAAGGAAGTTTAATCTTCATCCATTCAGGCTTACGTAGAACTTCTTTCTGTTCAGCAGGCATATTCTTTACGGGAATTAATGCCATTTTGTCAGCGTCACGATATTTAACGCCTTTTTCCATTTGGATTGGTTTGCTCATGATTTTATGCTTCTGCTGTAATGTTACTGGTGGCTTGAATGTCTACTTGGTCATAGCCGAGTAGCTCTACGAGCTCTTGTATTAACTGTTGCTCAACGTTTTCTAGTTCACTTGGTCCACCGAGTTGGCTTACCTGCGCCATTTCCATACCTTGGTAACCACATGGGTTAATACGCAGGAATGGAGACAGGTCCATATCGACGTTGAGTGCTAGCCCGTGGAACGAGCAGCCACGTCGAATACGTAATCCGAGTGAACAGATTTTCTTGCCATCGACATAAACACCAGGAGCGTCAGGTCGGGCAGCTGAATCTATATTGTAAGCTTTCAGAGTATTGATTACGAGGTTCTCGATATGAGTAACCAAATCACGCACTCCGAACTTCTTGCGGCGGATGTTAATCAGAAAGTAAGCGACTAATTGGCCTGGGCCGTGATAAGTCACTTGGCCACCGCGATCGCTTTGTATTACAGGGATATCACCAGCATTCAATACATGCTCGGCTTTACCTGCTTGTCCTTGAGTGAAGACAGGGTTGTGTTCAACCAACCAAACTTGGTCTACGTCTTCTTCCGTGCGTTCGTCTGTGAACTTATGCATGGCTTTCCATACAGGTTCGTAATCCTGACGGCCTAATTTTTTTACGATTAGCTTATTTTGCAAAGCTGCACTCCCTCAAGGATTAATAAAGTGAACGCATTATAAACGCGAAACATGATTCTAACTACAGACGGACTGCAAGGTTTTTCAACTTTCTTTGTATTTATTGAAAATTAAGTTGAATGAATTTGAGCTAGATAGGGTGCTTTAAACAAAAACAGCGGCAATAAGCCGCTGTTTTTCATGTGCAATCGGAGATTACAGAACCATACGAACGATTTCGATCTCGCCCAGTTCTTTATAAAGAGTTTCTACTTGTTCAATTGAAGTCGCAGTAATATTGATAGAAACAGAGTGGTAGTTACCTTTCGCACTCGGTTTTAGCGTTGGGCTGTAGTCACCAGGAGCATGACGCTGGATCACTTCTAGTACTAGCTCAGTCAGTTCTGGCTTAGCGTGGCCCATTACTTTGTAAGTGAATGAACAAGGGAACTCTAAGAGGTCTTTTAGTTTTGCATCAGAATTGATGTTCATGATTAGCTCCAAAAGGCTAGACGCTCGCAAATTGGCGAAATGTCGATAAAAAGCGTGTTCGGTCAACAGACACGAGTAATAAGGCGGAATATTACGTGTAAATATCACCGAACTCAAGATCAACAAAAGCCGCACATGGCGGCTTTTGGTTCACTAATGAGCAAATCATGAACTTACTCATTAGGTTAGCTATATAACAAGCTTAGGTTTTACCTAGAACAAACCTTTGGCTTGTTTAGAATAAACCCTTGAATAGAAGAACTAGGTAGTCCCATAGACGGCTGAATAGGCTGCCTTGGTCTACATCTTCAAGTGCTAGTAGGGGGTATTCAGCAACGTCTTCACCGTCTACTTGGTAGAATAGTTTACCAACTACATCGCCTTTGCTGATTGGCGCTTCTAGCTCTTTCTCAAGAACGAAGCTTGCCTTCAGGTTCTTAGCTTGACCACGAGGTAGCGTCACGAAAGTATCTTCGTCGACACCTAGCGCAACTGTGTCCTTGCTACCCATCCAGATCTTCTCTTCTACGAAAGTTTCACCGGCTGTGTGTGGTGCCACTGTTTCAAAGAAGCGGAAGCCGTAGCTAAGCAGTTTTTTGCTTTCTGTTTTACGAGCATTCGCATTCTTGGTGCCCATAACTACAGCAACTAGGCGCATTTTGCCTTCTGTCGCTGAGCTTACTAGGCTGTAACCTGCGTTGCTTGTGTGGCCTGTTTTGATGCCATCAACGTTCATGCTCTTATCCCATAACAGACCGTTACGGTTGTATTGGGTGATGCCGTTGTATGTGAATTTCTTCTGTGAGTAGATACGGTACTCGTCTGGTACGTCGCGAATCAGCGCCTGACCAAGTAGCGCCATATCGTAAGGCGTTGAGTATAGGTTCGGGTTGTCTAGACCGTGCACGTTAGCGAAGTGCGTGTCTTTCATACCGATAGAGCTTGCCCATGCGTTCATTAGGTCAACGAATGCATCTTCAGATCCGGCGATGTGTTCAGCCATCGCAACACAAGCATCGTTACCTGACTGAACAATGATACCGCGGTTCAGTTCTTCAACTTTAACCGTTGTACCTACTTCAACGAACATCTTAGATGAATCTGGGAAGTTTTTAGCCCAAGCATTTTCACTGATTACAACATCGTCGTTTAGGTTGATGTTGCCACGGTCGAGCTCTTGGCCGATCACGTAGCTCGTCATCATCTTGGTTAAACTTGCTGGAGAAAGCTGAGTATTCATCTCTTTCTCTGCTAGTACTTTGCCTGAATGGTAATCCATCAGAACAAAACCTTTAGCGGCGATTTGAGGAGCATCAGGAACAACAATAGGAGCGGCGAATGACGATGTAGCTATCGTTGCAGAAAGAGCAACAGAAGTAGCAAAAATCGATTTAACAAGTTTATTAGATTTAATCATTTTGAATGCAATTATTTGGTGAACTATTCATATATTAACAGAATCACTCTGTCACACCAGAGCGCTGATTACCAGAAGTAACTGTTAGATTAATTAGCGAGTTAGGGTGTGTTTTTTTATATAAGCTGACGGGTAACCCATTAGCTTAACTTGTTCTAATTTCTCTTGAGTCAGAGCATAGTCATGAAATGGCCCAATCATCAGACGGTAGTTGTCATCATTTGGCTGCAAGAACGTTGCTACTTCTAGCTTTTCGGCTAGATCTTTCGCTAACTTCTCTGTTCTATCTTCATGTGGAGATGTTGCGACTTGAATAATAAATTGCGGTAAAGCAGCCTTTTTATTTGCGTCGGTTGGCATAGCCACAGTAATGACTTCAATCTCAACATTTGCCGTGCCGGTTCTCAACACATCGAGCTTGTAAGCTGCCGCATAACTAAGGTCAATGATTCGGCCTTCATGGAATGGGCCGCGGTCATTGATACGAACAATCGTCGTTTTGTTATTGTCGGTATTCGTCACTTTTACATAGCTTGGAATTGGCAATGTTTTGTGCGCCGCAGACATCGAATACATGTCATAGATCTCGCCGTTAGACGTTAAGTGACCATGAAATTTCTTACCGTACCAAGAGGCTTTGCCTTTCTCAGTAAACCCTTCGGTCTTCTTTACGATCTTGTAGTCTTCGCCACGTAAAGTGTAATCCGTGTTACCACCTAAACTATAAGGTTCATACTGAGGGTGAGCATCCTCGAGATGCTCTACTGAGATAGGTGCGTCTGGTGCAATATCTGAATCAATATCGTAGCGGCCTGTTGGCTGCTTTGAAGAACAACCATTGATTAAAATCGCTAGCCCTAAGATAGAGGCTATTTTTTTGATTGGCAGCTCATCAACCAAGGATGCTTTTTTTGGAAACGTTGTAATAGACATCGATTAGGTCGCCTTTGAGAATGCTTTTCTGTGTGTATGGATCGACATTAAAATACCAAAACCAGCCATAAGGGTAACCATTGAAGTACCACCATAACTGACTAAAGGAAGAGGAACACCAACCACAGGTAGAATGCCACTTACCATGCCAATGTTTACAAAAATATAAACGAAGAAGCTCAGTACAATACTGCCGCCCATCATTCGACCGAATGCGGTTTGAGCTTGGCTCGCAAGCACTAAGCCACGTCCAATAATAAACAGGTAGATCGCAAGCAAGAACAAGATACCAATCATGCCCCATTCTTCGGCGATGACCGCAAAAATGAAGTCAGTATGACGCTCTGGGATGAACTCTAGTTGAGATTGAGTGCCTTGCAACCAACCTTTTCCTGATATACCACCCGAACCTATCGCAATCTTACTTTGAATGATGTGGTAACCCGCACCTAATGGATCTGATTCAGGATCAAAAAGGGTTCTAACACGCACTTTTTGATATTCACGCATCAAGAAGAACCATAGGATTGGGATAAATGCCCCTAATGCGATTGCGGCGCTAGCAATGATTTTCCAACTGATACCAGCCAGGAATATCACGAAGATACCAGATGCGGCGATAAGGATAGATGTACCTAGGTCAGGCTGCTTTGCGATTAGAATCGTCGGTACAAACACCATCACTAGCGAGATCGCTAATGTTTGGAATGTTGGTGGAAGTGAGCGCTTACCGATAAATCGTGCCAGCATCAAAGGCACCGCGAGCTTTAATAGCTCTGACGGTTGGAATCGAACAAAGCCGAAGTTTAACCAACGCTGGGCGCCTTTAGAGGCTTCACCAAAGAACAACACGCCCAATAGCAAGATGACACCACCTACAAATAGCAGTGGTGCCAAGGTTTCATAAGTACGAGGTGAGATTTGCGCTAGGAAGATCATCACACCTAAAGACAGAGCCATGCGCATCGCCTGGCGGTCCATCATCGCAAGGCTTTGTCCGCTTGCGCTGTACATGATCAGCAGGGCAAAGCCCATTAAAACCAGAATGCCAAGCAAAAGCGGCAGGTCGATATGCAGCCTTTCGAATAGGGCTCTATTTCGTCCAGTTGAAGGATCAAGTTTCATTATTTAATTGGCTCACTTTGATAATCTTCTGCAAGGATAATATGGTCTAAAATCCTTCTTACTACTGGGCCGCCGTTAGAAGAACCGCCACCTGCGTTCTCTAGAACGATAGTCACGACGGCTTCAGGATCTTCAAAAGGCGCGTAACCCGTAAAGAGGGCGTGATCGCGTAAGTGCTCTGCGATTTCATCCGCGTTGTACTCTTCATCTTCTTTTAAGCCGAATACCTGTGCGGTACCCGATTTACCAGCGGTTTGGTAAGACATCTTCTGGAATGAACGTCTTGCCGTACCTTTCTTACCGTGGTTAGCCAGCCTCATACCTTCCTGAGCGATATCCCAATACTTCTTCTTAACCCCGGTTAGCGGTGGGTAAGTTTCAATGTCCGACATGATTTGTTCATCGAATGGACGACCGTTATCAATGGTTGAACGAAGTAGGTGAGGTGCGGTTACTTCACCTTCATTGACCAAAACTGATGTGGCTTTTGCAATCTGCATGGGTGTTGCAGTCCAGTAGCCTTGGCCAATACCAACTGGGATGGTGTCACCTTGGTACCAAGGCACACGGTGTCTTGCCATCTTCCAATCACGAGTTGGCATATTGGCTTTGCTTTCTTCATAAATATCGATGCCAGTATAATCACCAAAGCCGAACATCATCATCCATTTGGATATGCGATCAATGCCGAGATCATAAGCAATTTGGTAAAAGAAAGTATCCACTGACTCTTCAATCGCTTTCTCTATATCAACGACCCCGTGTCCCCAACGCAACCAGTCACGGAATGGTCTTGTTTTTGAATTAGGGATCTTCCAATAACCTGGGTCATTACGCGTTGTATTAGGTGTAATCACACCTTCTTGCAGAGCCGCAACAGCAATGAATGGCTTGATCGTCGATGCTGGTGGGTAAATACCTAGCGTTGCACGGTTAACCAAAGGGCGGTCTTTGTCTTGAAGCAGGGCGTTATAACCTTTAGACGAAATACCATGTACGAATGCATTTGGGTCGTAGCTTGGGCTAGATACCATGGCTAACACGCCATTGTCTTTCGGGTCGAGAACGATAGCTGAGCCACGGCGGCCATCCAGTAACTTATGTACGTATAGTTGTAGCTTGATATCCAAGTTGAGCACGATATCTTTACCCGGAACCGACGGTACAAATTTTAGAGTACGGATCACTCGTCCACGGCTGTTAACTTCGACTTCTTGATAGCCAGCGGTACCGTGAAGCATGTCTTCGTAGTAGCGCTCAATACCAAGTTTACCGATGTCGCGAGTGGCTTGGTAATTGGCGTCTTTCTCTTCGCGAACCAGGCGCTGCATATCACGGTCATTGATGCGCGATACGTAGCCAATCACGTGAGTTAACACATCAGCATAAGGGTAGAAACGTTTTAGCGTACCTGTAACTTCAACGCCTGGGAACTTATGTTGATTTACAGAGAAGATCGCAACTTGTTCTTCGGTAAGCTGATTCAGAATAGGTACTGACTTGAAGCGTCGTGAATTGCGACGATCACGATCAAATAGTTCAATGCGCTCTGGCGGGATCTCGATTAATTCTTGTAGACGGACGAGCGTGTCATCCATATCTTTGATTTTTTCTGGCGTGATTTCTAGGTTGAAAACCGGGCGATTTTCGGCAAGAAGTACACCATTACGATCGTAAATCAAACCACGGTTAGGGGCGATTGGAACGACCTTGATACGGTTATCGTTAGAGCGGGTTTTATAGTCTTGATATTGATTGACCTGAATGTTGTACAGATTAACAACCAACATCGATATCATGACTATGATCCCCGCAAACGCAACAAAAGCACGATTAGTAAATAGTCGTGCTTCTGCTTTGTAATCACGGATTTGGCTACGTTTACGTAACATTAACGCTTATTCTCGATGATAAGGGTGGTTAGCAGTGATGCTCCAAGCTCGATACAAGCTTTCAGCCATGATAACGCGTACTAATGGGTGAGGGAGAGTAAGCGCAGACAGAGACCAACTTTGGTCTGCGGCCGCTTTACATGCAGGTGCTAATCCTTCAGGCCCGCCAATTAGGATAGATACGTCACGCCCATCCAGCTTCCAACTTTCTAATTGCTCAGCAAGTTGAGGTGTATCCCACTTTCTACCTGGGATATCGAGCGTGACAATACGGTTGCCTTTTGGAACTGCAGCCAGCATCGCTTCACCTTCTTTTTGAAGAATGCGTGCAATATCTGCATTTTTACCGCGCTTTCCTGCAGTAATTTCAATGAGCTCTAATGGCATATCGTGAGGGAAGCGGCGTTTGTATTCTTGAAACCCTTCTTCAACCCACTTTGGCATTTTTGTGCCAACTGCGATTAACTGGATCTTCAAAGCTTAGCCCCAAAGTTTTTCTAGTTGGTACAGCTCACGATGCTCTTCTTGCATAACGTGAAGCATGCTTGTGCCCATATCTAGAACAACCCATTCACCTTCTTGCTGACCGTCCATACCTAGAGGTTGCATACCCGCTTTACGCACTTCATCAGCAACATGCTGTGCAATAGAGGCAACATGGCGTTTAGAGGTGCCAGTACAAACAATCATGTAATCAGTAACGCTTGATTTGCCTTCTACATCGATAGTTACAATCGATTCTGCTTTCATGTCGTCGGCTTTGTCTGCAAGAAAATCTTTTAGTTCTTCACGTAACACTGGGTGTTCCTTTAATCTGAATTTAGCTTTGTTTAGGGGCTGTCGACCCTAGAATATAACACGCTTTTATGCGTGGAATGGTATTGAAGCTGAAGGGATACAAAACTCTACGCTTAACTGATGAATTAGTGGCCAAGGCGACTGCTCATATTGAGTTTTTGTCATCAATTCAGCTTGAGTGAGCAACGCGAACAAAGAGTGTAATTGAGAAATCGAAACTCTTGTTAGCGCGGCGTTATAAAGAGGCTTTTTAGATTGCCAGATACGGTGTTTTTCGAAGACCTGACCAATCGGCATCTGTTTCATTTGTTGCTGCATTTGTAATAGCAGAGCAAGCTCTCGTTGTATGCTACGTAATAAAATGACGGGTTCGACACCTTCAGCTTCTAGCTGACGCAGGATTCGTTGTGCTCGGTTACCTTTGCCTGCCAATAACGCATCACTCCAATGGAATGGAGTAAAATGGTTGTGTCGACTCAGCGATTCTTCTAAGCGTACTAACGTGAGTTTTCCATCTGGGTATTGGAGAGCCAGTTTTTCTAGGCTTTGGGTGAGAGCAAATAGATTACCCTCATGCCATTGCGCCAGCATTTGAATCGCTTCAGGGTCTGGCGTTAAACCGATTTGACGGCAACGCGCTTGGACAAACTGAGGTAACCGACTGACATCTGGCGTTAGGCAACTGACCCAGTGACCCTGATTCGAAAGAGCCTTAAACCACTTAGCGCTTTCTTGAGCTTTGGTGAGCTTAGTGCCCACCAAGATTAACAAGATATCACTGTGGATATGCTCGGAGATTGCGAGTAGCTCTTTCGCTATTGTGGCATTGACGCCTGACTCTGGCAGTTCAAGCTCGATGACCTGACGGCTAGAGAATAGGCTCAGTGCTTGAGTGCAGTCGTAGACTTGATTCCAGTCGAGGCTGCTATCAATCGCAAAGCGATGACGTTCTTCAAAGCCTTGTTGTTTTGCAGCCTTTTGAATCGCTTCTCGGCTCTCTTGCAACAGTAGAGGTTCATTACCAAAAATTAGGTAAACATTACTCAACTGTTTGGTAAGTTGCTCTGATAAGCGGTCAGCAAAAATACGCATCAAATAAACCTATTACTCAGCCGAATCGCTAAATGTTGGTTGTTCTTCTGAAGCTGGTACGAGCTCAACATTCTTGATGTTGTATTGCTTTTCGAGTTCTTTCACTTGAACGTGCTCTAGTGCATCTAGGTCCATGCTATCAGCTGCAATGTTCGCTTTTAGTCGAGCCATCTGACGAAGGATTTGGCTTGTTGCCAACTTACGCATCTCATCTTCGATCATGTCTCGTTCAACCGACTTCGCAAGTGCAGTTAGCGGGTTATCTAGGTAACTACGGGTTACGCTGGTTGAGAACGTCTTTGAGCCTAGATCCGGGACAGTTACGCGGTATGAAGCGCGGAATGTCAGTTCTTTCTCTGCTGCACGAGTGTTTTGGTATAGAGACAGAGTTCGCTCACCTACGCTCTCACTAATAATATGCAGGTTAGGTGTATTCTCAGCCGGTGGCACAATTTCTACATCATTCATACGCAGTTGACCTTTCATCATACGTGTAAACGTACTGTATTGGTCGTAACTGGTTACGGAGATCTTGTTGAGTTCTTCTGGTACGGAGTAATCACCACGTAGGTGGAAACCACACGCACTTAATAGGCTGACGGTTAAAACAACAACAGTAACTTTCAATGAAGATAGTGAAATCAGGCGCATTATTTGATGGCTCTCATGAAGGTAGAATACTTATTTAAAGGCTTTAGTTCGTTTGAGTGGTTAGGCTCAAGTCTAAAGCGCTTAAATAAGTAGACAGGGCAATTAGCTACCCTGTCTACAGACTGCTTTTGATGAATTAAGTTCGTTAATTCTTTAGCAATTGCATTGTGCTAACGAAATTAGTTAGCAACGATGTTTAGAAGCTTACCTGGTACGAAGATAACTTTACGGATAGTTAAGCCATCTAGGAACTTCTTAGCGTTCTCATCGTTTAGACCAAGCTCACGAACTTGCTCTTCTGTTGCATCAGCAGCAACGGTTAGTTTCGCACGTAGCTTACCGTTGATCATAACAACGATAGTTTTCTCGTCTTCAACTAGCGCTTTCTCATCGAAAGTTGGCCATGTTGCTGAGTCTACGTTTGATTCACCAAGTGCAATCCACATTTCGTAAGAGATGTGTGGAGTCATTGGGTAAAGCATGCGTACTACCGCTTTTAGCGCTTCGTCAAGGATTGCACGGTCTTGTGCAGATTCTTGAGGTGCTTTCGCCAGCTTGTTCATCAGTTCCATGATTGCAGCGATTGCCGTGTTGAACGTTTGGCGACGGCCAATATCGTCCGTTACTTTCGCGATAGTTTTATGGATATCACGACGAAGTGCTTTTTGGTCGCCAGATAGAGCAGAAGCATCCACAGATTCAGCGGCACCTTTAGAAGAGTGAGCGTGAACCAATTTCCAAACACGTTTAAGGAAGCGGTTAGCACCTTCAACGCCAGACTCTTGCCACTCAAGCGTCATGTCTGCAGGTGATGCAAACATCATGAATAGACGTACTGTATCAGCACCGTACTTGTCTACCATCTCTTGTGGGTCGATACCGTTGTTTTTCGACTTAGACATTTTGATCATGCCTGAGTGTTCAACTTCACGGCCTTGATCATCGACTGCTTTTTCGATGCGACCTTTACCGTCACGTTCAACCGTTACGTCAGTCGGAGCAATCCACTCTTTAGTGCCTTTTTCGTTTTCGTGATAGAACGCGTCAGCCAGAACCATGCCTTGACATAGTAGTTGCTTGAACGGTTCATCAGACGTCACGTAGCCAGCATCACGTAGAAGCTTATGGAAGAAACGAGAGTAAAGCAGGTGCATACAAGCGTGCTCGATACCACCAACGTATTGGTCAACTGGTAGCCAGTAGTTTGCTTTCTCTGGATCTAGAATGTCGTCTGCTTGCGGTGAACAGTAACGTGCGTAGTACCAAGAAGACTCCATAAACGTATCGAACGTGTCAGTCTCACGTAGAGCGGGTTCGCCGTTGAATGTTGTTTCAGCCCAAGACTTGTCAGCCTTGATTGGGCTCGTTACGCCATCCATTACTACATCTTCAGGAAGAATGACTGGCAGTTGGTCTGCTGGTACTGGGTGAACTTCACCGTCTTTAGTGGTTACCATTGGGATTGGAGCGCCCCAGTAACGTTGACGAGATACACCCCAGTCACGTAGACGGAAGTTTACTGTCTTCTTACCTTTGCCTTCAGCTTCAAGCTTCGCAGCAATTGCATCGAATGCTTCTTGGAACGCAAGACCATCGAATTCACCAGAATCAAACAGTACACCTTTTTCAGTGTAAGCCGCTTCAGACACGTCTAGTTCAGAACCATCTTCAGGTTTGATTACTGGGATGATATCGATGCCGTACTTAGTTGCGAACTCGTAGTCACGTTGATCGTGAGCAGGAACCGCCATTACCGCACCTGTGCCGTAATCCATAAGTACGAAGTTTGCTACGTATACAGGAACAACACGACCGTTAAGAGGGTGGATAGCCGTTAGGCCAGTATCCATACCTTTCTTTTCCATCGTTGCGAGTTCAGCTTCAGCAACTTTAGTGTTACGACACTCTTCAACGAATGCAGCAAGCTCTGGGTTGTTCTTCGATGCTTTCTCTGCAAGAGGGTGACCTGCAGCGATACCAACGTAAGAAACACCCATTAGTGTATCTGGACGTGTTGTGTACACTTCTAATGGTGCTTCTTCGCCGTTAACAGCGAAAGATAGCTCAACACCTTCAGAGCGGCCGATCCAGTTGCGCTGCATGGTCTTAACCATTTCAGGCCAACCTTCAAGGTTGTCTAGATCGTCTAGTAGCTCTTGAGCGTACTCAGTGATTTTAATAAACCACTGTGGAATTTTCTTTTGCTCTACTGGAGTGTCACAACGCCAGCAACAACCGTCTTCTACTTGCTCATTTGCCAGTACTGTTTGGTCGTTTGGACACCAGTTCACTGAAGATGTCTTCTTGTAAACCAGGCCTTTTTCGTAAAGCTTAGTGAAGAACTCTTGTTCCCAACGGTAGTACTCTGGAGTACACGTTGCGAATTCACGGTTCCAGTCGTAACCAAAGCCTAGAAGCTTAAGCTGGTTCTTCATGTACTCAATGTTTTCGTAAGTCCATGGTGCAGGTGCTGTATTGTTTTTAACAGCGGCGTTTTCTGCAGGTAGGCCGAATGCATCCCAACCAATTGGCTGCATTACGTTTTTGCCTTGTAGACGTTGGAAACGAGATACCACATCACCGATGGTGTAGTTACGCACGTGACCCATGTGCAGTCGGCCACTTGGGTAAGGGAACATAGAAAGACAGTAGAATTTTTCTTTGTTTGGGTCTTCACTTACAACGAAAGTCTCGCTGTTATCCCAGTGTTGTTGAACCTTTTGTTCAATCTCTTGCGGGTTATATTGTTCTTGCATCGATGGTATCCGGTTATCTTGGAATTTGTGAGTTCGGTTAGAACAGAATCTTACAGATCGTCATAGAATACCTAAAGGAGCTGAGTACAACAATAGTTATACCCTTCATACTTGCAGTTGCCGCTTAGTAGATTGTGTAATTTTCACTGAATTTCGCAGGGCAACTATACTTAAGAGTATGAATTGCATTTGTTTGTAAGCGGGAGTGCATTGCAGCGCATCCGTTTGCTCACTAAAAGGTTGGTTATCTTAAGGAGGTTGTTATGCCGAAGAAAAAAGCGCTCTATGAAGAAGTCGTCGAAGAGGTGATTGAAACGCTGAAGCATAGCCCTGAAGAGCTCAACAACAAAATCGAAACGTCGGGCAAGTTTGCGAAAGCAGCTAATGATATGACTAAAGATGAGCTTTCATTGATCTCTGCCTACGTGAAGTCGGACTTAAAAGAGTTTTCCGAAAGCTATGAAGAGAGTAAAAGCGGTCCATTCTATTTGATGATTGCGGACTCTATTTGGCAAGGGCTGTTGGATATTACTGATCGTACTAAGGTGGAATGGGTTGAACTGTTCCAAGACTTAGAACACCAAGGCTTGTATCAAGCGGGTGAAGTCATTGGCTTGGGAACCTTAGTATGTGACGAGTGTGGTCACCAAACCGAATATAACCACCCAACCAATATCATTCCATGCATTAAATGTGGTTCTAAAGGGTTTAGTCGTAAAGCCCTTAAACCGTAAGCTTCTGAACCATAGCGTATCAACGCAAAACCACAGCAATGAAAAAGGGTTGACCCGATCAGTCAACCCTCAAATCACTTTTCGTCGAATCTAGCTTTTTGGCTTTCTAATTACCCAACCAATCACCAAGCTGAGCATCGCCCAGATATACAGTGGCCAAGTACCTACTGTGTGATAAGGCGTTTGACCATCCGTTGAAATGAGTTCAGCTTTTAACACTGCCGTTTCAAACTGAGGCACTTGCTTGATTATATTGCCTTTGTAATCAGTAACTGCCGTCACACCGTTGTTGGTCGAGCGAATAACCGGCTTACCAAGCTCCAGAGCACGCATCTGTGCAATTTCCATATGTTGCAGAGGGCCAATCGAACGACCAAACCACGCATCGTTAGAGAGCGTTAAAATAAAGTCAGTCTCGTCGGTTACGTTCTGTCTAACTTGATCATTAAAGATGATCTCATAACACAGTGCCGGCGCTAAGTGACGACCATTTGCCACTATGTTTGGTTGAACAAAGTCGCCACGGCTAAATGATGACATTGGCAAGTTAAAGAAAGGTGCTAATGGACGCAAGATATCTTCAAACGGCACAAACTCACCAAATGGTAACAGGTGGTGTTTATGGTAGCGTTCGTCTGGATCGTAGCTGTACTCACCGTATGGATTCACACCGAGAGAAAGAACACTGTTGTAGTATTTCTTATCTTCAGACTGATTCAGCACACCGGTAATGATCGAACTGTTGTTCATCTTCGCTGCGCTATCCAAGTTACGTAGGAAAGATGGGATCTCAACTTCGAATGCTGGAATAGCGGCTTCAGGCCAGATGATGATATCCGCTCCCCAGTTTTCTCTGCTTAGGTCGGTGTACTTCATCATGGTTGGCCAGCGATGACTCGGTAGCCATTTACTGTCTTGATCGACGTTGCCTTGTATCAAGACGACTGACGTGGTTTTTTCAGGGTTCGGCGTGACCCAGTCGATGTTGCGAATACCAAAGCCTGCGCTAAATACGACAGCGGGAATGATAGCGATGCTCCAAGCCCGGTTAACAATCGCATAAGTGAATGCAGAGGCTGAAACAATGATCGCTAAAGTTACTAGCTCTACGCCGCCAATCGGTGCAAATGAACCCAATGGCGAATCGATTTGGCTGTAGCCTAACCAAAGCCAAGGGAAGCCCGTCATTACCCAGCCACGCAGCCAATCACAGACTAGCCAGAATGCAGGAGCTGCAAGGAAAAAGCGGCTTAGGTTATTGGCAGGGAAGAATTTATTCAAACCCCAGGTAAATAGCCCTGAATAAACGGCTAGGTAGCCAACAAGCAATGCCATCAAAAATAGGTTGGCTGCCAGTGGCATGCCGCCAAAACCATCAATGCTGACGTATACCCAGCTGATACCTGTGGTGAATTGACCTAAACCCCATGCGTAGCCAATCCAAAGCGCACTTTTAGGAGAGCGGTTGTGGATCAGTAACAGCAACAAAGCTGGGCTGAGAATAGCAAGAGGCCATATAGAGTATGGAGCGAATGAAAGGGTGGTTATAGCGCCAACAAAAACGGCCGCAAGCGGCCGTAATAGGCGATGAATAAAGGTATTAGTCATCTAATTTCTGTCATCTCTTTAGAGAGAAGTTGTTATTCTTCGATAGTCGGAAGAGGCTGTTCGTCAGGAATGGTTACCTGTAGCTGAATCACACGACGGTTATCTGCTGATGTTATTTTGAAATGGTAGTTTTCGATTTCTACAATTTCGCCACGAACCGGCAGGTGGCCGAGTGCTGTCATAACCATGCCGCCTACCGTATCCACTTCGTCGTCACTAAAGGCAGTGTTAAACGTATCGTTGAACTCTTCAATAGTGGTTAAAGCTTTTACAGAGAAGGTATGCTTACTCAGCTTACGAATATCTAGCTCTTCTTCATCGTCGAACTCGTCTTCAATTTCACCAACGATTTCTTCGAGGATATCTTCAATGGTTACCAGGCCAGAAACTCCACCAAACTCATCGACAACGATAGACATGTGGTAACGCTCTTCTTGGAACTCCTTAAGCAGGCGATCAACTCGCTTACTTTCAGGAACAACCACGACAGGGCGAATCACTTGTTCGATATCAAATGGAGCACTTTCTGAACCCAAATACTTAAGTAGGTCCTTCGCTAATAGAATGCCTTCAACATGGTCTTTATCTTCACTGATCACTGGGTAGCGAGAGTGTTGAGCATCAGTAATGAGCGCAATCAATGTATCTAGATCATCTGTGCGTTCAACTGTAACCATTTGAGAGCGAGGCAGCATGATATCGCGTACTCGCATCTCTGAAATTTCCATAACACCCTCGAGCATGTCGCGTGTGTCGTGGTCAATTAGGTCATTAATTTCTGAGTCGCGGATTACATCTACGAGCTCTTGGCGATCTTTTACTTCACCTTGAAATAGTTGGCCTAGGCGTTCAAAGAAGGACTTTCTACTCGGACCTTCAGATTTTTTACTTCCCTCAGAAGTGGGGGGGTTACCTTCGTTCATGATTTCTCAAAAAATAACGCTATCAGAAGTGTGATAGCACACGTTACAACTCAGATTCCTGTGAAAATCACAGGTTCGATGAGTTATTGTTTCTCTGCAACCTACTTTACTAGAATCAATTTACTTTTCTAGAATGTAAGGGTCTTCAAACCCCATAGATTGCATGATTTCTGTCTCGAGTGACTCCATCTCTTCAGCTTCATCATCTTCGATATGATCATAACCTAGCAGATGCAGACTGCCATGTACAACCATATGAGCCCAGTGTGCTAGCAGAGGCTTACTTTGCTCTTCTGCTTCTTTTTCGACAACTTGGCGGCAGATAATGAGGTCGCCCAGTAGATCTAACTCGATCCCTGGAGGAGCCTCGAATGGAAAAGACAACACGTTAGTTGGCTTATCTTTGCCACGATATTCATGATTGAGCTGGTGGCTTTCTTGTGTATCAACGATACGAACCGTCAACTCAGCGTTCTCTTGAAACTGAGGAATTGTTTTGTCCAACCAAAGCTGAATATCTTGCTCAGTTGGAAGACCTTGCTCATGTTCGACCGCTAATTGCAGGTCTAGTTCAATAGACATCTATTTATCACCTTGTTCTGCAATTACAGAGCTATTTTGTGTTGCTAATTGTGTCGTAACTACCTGCTGAGCCTCAAGAAGTTTGGCTTCACGCTCTTCACGTTTACGCTTTTCAAACTCTTTGCGCTCTTTCTGGTCTTTTGCTTCCCACTTCTCGTATGCGTTGACGATACGAGCAACTACAGGGTGACGAACGACGTCTTCAGACATGAAGAAGTTAAAGCTAATGTCGTCGACTTCATTGAGCACTTCAGTCGCATGGCGTAAGCCTGATTTTGCACCACGAGGTAAATCGATTTGCGTAATATCACCTGTGATCACAGCGCGTGAGTTAAAACCGATACGGGTTAAGAACATCTTCATCTGTTCTACCGTGGTGTTTTGGCTCTCATCAAGAATGATAAACGCATCATTCAATGTACGACCACGCATGTAAGCCAGTGGCGCAACTTCAATTACGTTACGTTCAATCAGCTTCTCAACTCGCTCAAAGCCAAGCATCTCAAACAGCGCATCGTAAAGTGGACGTAAATATGGGTCTACTTTTTGGCTTAAATCACCCGGTAGGAAACCAAGCTTCTCACCGGCTTCAACAGCAGGACGAGTCAGTAGGATTCGGCGAACCTCTTGGCGTTCAAGTGCATCAACTGCTGCAGCAACGGCTAAGTAGGTTTTACCTGTACCTGCTGGCCCAATACCAAAGGTGATGTCATGAGTCACCATGTTCATTAGGTACTGTGCTTGGTTTGGCGTTCGAGGTTTGATGACGCCTTTTTTAGTCTTAATGGTCACTTCTTTGCCGTAGTCAATTTCAGACTCGACGTGTTGCTCCAAAATGCCTGACTCGGTGATCGCCAGATGTATTTGCTCTGGTTCGATATCGATTATGTTGCCTTTAACTGGAGCCGTTTCAATATAGAGGTGTTTGATGATGTCTAAAGCTGCGGCTGTAGTGTGAGGCTTACCAACAATGGTGAAAAAGTTGCTACGGTAATTAATCTCAACGCCCAGACGACGCTCAAGATGCTTGATGTTGTCGTCAAATGGTCCGCATAAACTTGCCAAGCGCTTGTTGTCTGCTGGTTCTAGATTTATCTCTAAGGTAACGATTTTATTGCTCAAATTAGCCTCTCATTTTGTGCCACTCACTCTTAAATAAAACAAAGAGCAAAAAGCCCGATTTAGACCGGGCTTCTGATGGTGATATCCCTATTTCTAAGATGGTCACTTAGTTAGGTAATTTCAAGCTTTGTGTTTGCGCTTTGTGCTCAAACAGTTGTATTGCCTATGGCGTAAATGTCGCTACACCTAGCTCGTCTTCACGTTTTGTTTTTTCCATCATTTCTGCTGGAGTCATAACAACGCGTAGACCCATGTCTTTTTCTGTGCGAACTAGCTCACCACGTAGTGAGTTGGTGTAAACCTCAGTGATCTTCACATCTACGAATTGACCGATTAGGTCTGCAGAACCTTCGAAGTTCACAACACGGCTGTTTTCTGTACGGCCGCGAAGTTCCATTAGGTTCTTTCTTGATGGGCCTTCAACAAGGATACGTTGCTCTGTGCCTAACATTAGACGAGAGAAACGCATAGCTTGTGTGTTTACCGTTTGCTGCAGTTCGTACAGACGATCTTTCTTCTCTTGTGCTGGTACATCACATGGGTAATCTGCCGCTGGCGTACCTGGACGTGGAGAGAAAACAAAGCTGAAGCTCATATCGAAATCAACGTCTTTAATTAGCTTCATTGTATCTTCGAAGTCTTGCTTAGACTCACCAGGGAAACCAACAATAAAGTCAGAGCTGATTTGAATGTCAGGGCGAGCTTTACGCAGTTTACGGATAATAGATTTGTACTCGATAGCCGTATGTGGGCGCTTCATCATCGTAAGAATACGGTCACTACCACTTTGTACTGGTAGGTGAAGGAAGCTCACTAGCTCTGGTGTGTCTTTGTAAACTTCAATGATGTCGTCACCAAACTCAAGCGGGTGGCTTGTTGTGAAACGAATACGGTCGATACCGTCGATAGAAGCAACAAGACGAAGCAGTTCTGCGAATGAACAGATATCGCCTTCGTGTGTTGGACCGCGGTATGCGTTTACGTTTTGACCTAGCAGGTTAACTTCACGTACGCCTTGCTCTGCAAGTTGAGCAACTTCGAAAAGTACATCATCCATTGGACGGCTAACTTCTTCGCCACGTGTGTATGGTACAACGCAGTAAGTACAGTATTTAGAACAACCTTCCATGATAGAAACGAACGCCGTCGCGCCTTCAGCTTTTGGCTCTGGCAGGTTATCGAACTTTTCGATCTCTGGGAAAGAGATATCCATTACTGGCTTTTCGTTAGACAGTGATGATTTAATCATCTCTGGCAAACGGTGTAATGTTTGTGGGCCAAAGATAACGTCTACGTAAGGTGCACGTTGACGAATGTGATCACCTTCTTGAGTCGCTACACAGCCACCCACACCGATCACCACACCTTCTTTTTTATCTTTAAGCGTTTTCCAACGACCAAGCTGGTGGAATACTTTTTCTTGCGCTTTTTCGCGGATAGAACAAGTATTCAATAGTAGTACGTCTGCTTCCTCAGGTACTTCAGTTAGCTCATAGCCATTTGCAGCGTTAAGCAGGTCGGCCATTTTTGATGAATCATATTCATTCATCTGACAGCCCCAAGTTTTAATTAGCAGTTTCTTACTCATTATATGTTCGCTCGATCGTTAGTTTAATTTAAGGGAGCAAATCGCCCATTATTCATCCGCTAGCCCCGTTTGTCATAATTCGGTATTCAATTTTATGACAGGCTCTAGCGGCAAGCGGCGTATTGTACTGGTTTCAAAACCGACTGACTAGTAGTCTGAACAAATCTCTTATGTAGTGGTTTTTATTATCGTTAACGCCATATGCCATAAGGGATAACCCTTTTTTCGAATAAGGTTTTTGGTTACAAGTTAGTTATGAAAAAGTACAATCAAAAACAGTCAAAGAATCAAACTGATAAGTACGAAATATGAACAGTTACGATATTGTAGTAGTCGGTGGCGGCATGGTTGGCGCAGCAACAGCAATCGGTTTTGCAAAGCAAGGTCTGAGTGTTGCGGTGATCGAAGGTTTTGCCCCACAAGCATTTGATGAGTCGCAAGCGATGGATATTCGAGTGTCAGCGATTTCTCAGGCGTCAGTCGATTTACTTGACGATCTTGGTGCATGGCAGAACATAGCAGCAATGCGAGTGTGTTCTTATAAACGTTTAGAGACGTGGGAGCACCCAGAGTGTCGTACTCGATTTGATGCTGCCTCACTAGACCTTCCTCGTTTGGGCTATATCGTTGAGAACAGACTCATTCAATTAGGTTTATGGTCTCAATTTGATGCCTACGACAATCTCGAACTGTTATGCCCAGAAAAGCTCGATGTGATTGAGTTTGGTGAAATCAATATCGTAAAGCTTCAATCAGGGGCTGAGTTGTCTGCGAAGTGGGTGGTTGGTGCTGATGGTGCGAATTCAGCCGTTCGCCAACAAGCTGGAATTGGCATCACGGCTTGGGATTATCGACAACACTGTATGCTTATCAATGTAGAAACAGAACAACCTCAGCAAGATATTACTTGGCAGCAATTTCTACCAAGTGGCCCTCGTTCATTTTTGCCTTTGTGTTCTCTAACCTCTGACGGTCAAGAAGTCGGGCTGGGCTCGTTAGTTTGGTATGATTCTCCACTGCGTATTAAGCAACTGTCAGCAATGGCCCCTGAAAAACTACGTAACGAAGTACTTACTCACTTTCCTAAAGAGTTAGGTGATATCAAGGTACTGAATTCGGGTTCTTTTCCTCTGACACGACGTCATGCTCAATCATACTCGAAGAATAACTGTATTTTGGTCGGAGACTCTGCGCATACCATCAACCCTTTGGCTGGGCAGGGTGTTAACTTAGGCTTCAAAGATGTATCAGTACTGCTGGATGTCACCAAAGAAAAGGGTGAATTGAACCAGTCTGTAGCAAGACGCTATGAAGTGATAAGAAGAGGCGACAATCTAATGATGCAAAGTGGCATGGATTTCTTCTACAAGACATTCAGCAACGACATTGGCCCACTGAAATTTGTACGTAATGCTGCTCTAAAACTAGCTGAAAATTCAGGCCCGATTAAAGCTCAAGTATTGAAATACGCTTTGGGTCTCTAATTGAGCGTTTAAGACTGCTTATGAAAAGAAGGAGAGCGAATGCTCTCCTTTTTTGTATCAGATGACTACTATCGCTGTTGCGTCACACAAACCGGTGCATCGATCTCTAAAGAGTACCCTGTATAAACCAAAGACCCATCTTCATTATCTCGCTTGAATGAGGTGATGTTGTTGGAGTGCTGGTTGGCGGCGATAAGCCATTTCCCATCGTTCGTTATATGGAAGTCTCTTGGGAATTTGCCTTCAGTGTCGTAGCTATCAATGAAAGTCAGCCTTTGAGTCTCAGAGTCGATTTTGAAGCTACTGATTCTTGATTGGTGTCGACATGACACATAAAGGAATTGCTCATCAGGCGATAGCTTAATCGCAGCTGCGGCTTCTCCCTTCTCCATATTAGGCAATGCATCAATCTCTTCCACTACATTCCAAATGCCTAAAACCTTTTCCAAAGTCAGCAACGTTTCAGAGAGTTCACAGACCACATAGGCTCTGTCTTCAGCTTTGTTAAAGATTAAATGGCGAGGTCCATTGCCGGCGGGCACCTTAATAGACTGCATTGGTTCATCAAGGAACTCTTCTTGCTCTTCATCAAAGCAATAGAAGTTGATGCGATCGGTGCCGAGATCGACAGTCACAAACTGTGGTGAGTTTTGTAAGAACAGGCATTGATGGGCGTGTGGGCTAGTTTGTCTCTCTTTGTTTGGCCCGGAACCAACCATCTGGATTGTTTTGAGTCGTTTATCGATGCTGCCGTTGATACTTAAGCTAAAAATATCGAATGTGCCTGATGAGTATTGCGACGTGATAGCAAACTTATTGTGTGGATCTATCGCGACGTGACAAGGGTGATCTCCCGAGATGAGGCTTGTATTGTGTGTTAGCTGTGAATCAACATTAGGTATATGAATGAGCTGGGGCTGTTTTTGCTGGTCCACTTCCGATGCAGTATAGATCCCAGTCTTTGTTACAGTAATAAAAGAGGGGTTAGTACATTTGATGATCAGCTCTAGAGGTAATAGTTTTCCTGTTTCTAGATCTAACTGAGTTTGATAAACACCTTGGCTTTTACTTGGTGTATCTGTGTAGCAACCGATCGTTAAGGGGAGGGGTTTCATAGGCTAGTCATACTCAATTAGAAAATGGAGCTGACATTGTCTTATAAAATCGTATTAAAAGTGAGGTTATAGAAGAGAATACTTGGTGACTTGGCTAGCAGATTTGCATATTCCAGATAAAACAAAACCCAGCTAAAAAGCTGGGTTCTATTTAATGATGGTGCGGTCGGAGAGACTTGAACTCTCACACCTCTCGGCGCCAGAACCTAAATCTGGTGCGTCTACCAATTCCGCCACGACCGCAGCAAATCTTTATAGTCATATCGAATATTGGTGCTTCAATAAGACGTTGTATAAGTGGTGGCTACTGCGGGATTTGAACCTGCGACCCCATCATTATGAGTGATGTGCTCTAACCAACTGAGCTAAGTAGCCATAATAAATCTAATAGATTCACTATTTGTTCTCTAATGAAAGAGAAATAATGGTGCGGTCGGAG
>NZ_JBFRMM010000033.1:0-121918 GCF_041470465.1 Vibrio sp. 10N.261.55.F4
TTCCGGATTGGTATTAGATAACAACACAGTGCATTAACACGGAAACGTCAAACCGACTGAGCCTTAACTTAGCAAACGACAAACAAGCGCACCCGGCTCCCTTAACGCATCCACGTTATAGCTAAGGACACGTCCGGCAGACGGCGCGTGATAACGGCGACACTCATTACCAAAAGCGTCATATTGAATAGCCAACAGATCATCTTGTTCTACGCTCTGCAGAAGCTCAACCTGCGGCAATACGAAACCACCAATATCAGCGCGGATAGAAACCACATCATTACCCTCTATCCAATCCATACTCGGCAGCTGCATTTTCTCGGGATGATTTATTTCAACCTCGAACATTTCATAATAAGACAGCATGTTAAAAACACCGTCTACCGCTCGTTGAATCATGTCAGGCTGAGTAAATTTCCCCATCCCAACTTCCACCGTGATGCTAGGAATTCCACTTCGATTCCAAACCGTTTCCAAAATACCTGGGTCGCCCGGATCATTGAGAACACAATCTGGCGTCATCAACCTTGCCATTTCAAGGCATTGTTCAATTCGGTAGTCAGCAAAAACATAAAGTGGGTAGACCGCGCCACGAGTTTGGGTATGTAGGTCAACGGCGAATGTCGCATTGTGTTTGAGTAAGCGATCCCACAAAGACGCAACAAAGCGCTCTGCCGCTAAGCCATTCGCATCACCCGGAAAGAGTCGATTAAGGTTGGCAGGGCAAGAGCCCGGATCCGAAGAGATAAAATCGCGGCTGTGGTTAAGCAAACCCGACAAGTTCACAGTAGGCACTATCGTGACCGTGCCTTTGAGAGTTTTACCGACTAAGTCTCTGATAATTTGCTGAGCAGCCAACACACCGTTGAGCTCATCACCGTGAATACCAGCGGTGATCATCAACTTAGGACCTGCTTGACTGCCTTTGAAAACAGAAACCGGCATGTTCTTGGGTTGCCCTAGCCCATCACTGGTTACTTGAAACCAAAACTGGTGCTCTCCAACGGGTAGGTCTTCAACATTCAAGGAGCCAATAACCTGCCTACCTTGTAAAACATCGCCTAAGTACTCTGTTTTCATCCAACGTCTCCATCTTGTTGAGCAAAATCTATTCTCTTCTAAGTTTTTGCATCATAGAGGATATCTTAATCAGTACAAACAGTTAATAAGATGAACAAGCTCTGACTTTCCCATAATACTCACGCATATCATCATCACTTCCCCTAAATAAAAGCTTGTGAAAGTCTGCACTTAAGAACCGATAAGTTATATAACCATTCACAAACCACTCAGTCTATTGAAATGAAAGTGCAATAAAATCAACACTTAAAAAGTTCCCTATTCACGAAAATGTAATTTTATAGAAATGAAAGCTTAATTTAGCTGCTCTAAATTAGCTTCATATCGAAACGGAGAGCACATTGCTCACGGATTTTAAAATACAAGGTAAGTGATTATGAAAAAGGCAGTTCTAGCTTCTGCAGTGGTAGCAGCACTAGTTTCAGGTTCTTCTCTAGCAGCAACAGTTTACAGCTCTGATGGTACAGAACTTAAAATTGGCGGTCGTGCGGAGGCTCGTTTCAACGTATCTGACAACAACGAAAGCGCATCTGACAGTTCTTTCAAAGACAAGTCACGAGCTCGTGTGAATATTTCAGGTAAATCTGAACTTTCTGATGGTTTATATGGATTCGGTAAGTATGAAGCAGAGTTCACTAGCGCATCAACAACAGAGTTCGAAGACGGAAGTGGCAATACTGTAAAAATTGAAAATGAATCTCTTACCAATCGCTACTACTACGCAGGTTTAGGAACCAAATTCGGTGAGTTCTCATACGGTAAGCAAGATTCTTCACAGGTAATGCTGACTGACATTACAGATACAATGGCAACATTTGGTGCAGATGCTGCTGATGCCGTTGATGGCAACAAAGATAAGCGTGAGAATAACTTCCTTTACTCTGGCGAGTTTGACGCGTTGACGGTACAAGCTAACTACATCGCTGCAAATGAAAAAGATGCAGATAGTTTTGGCCTTGCTGCTATGTATAACCTAGGCGCTTTTGACCTTGGTGCGGGTTATGTTTCTCAAAAGAATGGTAACTTCGATGACGATCAAATCAACCTTGTAGCTCAATTTTCTATGGATGCGTTTACGGTTGGTGGTCTATACACAATGGCTTCAGTTGCAGATAAAGATTACACAGGCTACGAGCTTTCAGCTATCTTCAAAGCAACTAAACAGCTATCACTAATTGGCGTATACAACTACGGCGAGTTCGATAAAGCGGCTGACGAAGAAGCAAATAACTTTGCTATTGAAGCGGTGTACAAGTTTAACGGCCACATTCGCACATATGCTGGTTACAAGTTTGAACAGCGAGACAATAAAGATGACCAACTACAAGCGGGCATCCGTTACGACTTCTAATCTAAATCGACTTTAGATACAGACTAAAAGGTTGGGCAATAGCTCAACCTTTTTTCATATTCAAATATTCTGACTGACTTCATCAATGCTTTTTCTGGTTAAGTGGTGCTAAATCCGTATCATAGGTGTACCACATCAAATAATTAGAAGCATCATGTCACAACACCATCCGATCCAAGGCGCTAGCTGGATGCTAACCGCAGGCCTAGCCTTTGCCGTTATTAACAGCCTAACTCAAATTGCTAGCATTCATTTCGGACTTACTTCTACCACCGTTGCCGTCATTCAATACGCCATCGCGTTGTTCGCTATTCTTCCTTATCTGAAAACGCTGGGCATTCGTCGCGCACTAAAAACCGACAACCTCAAATTGCACGTATTCCGTGTCTTCTTGTCTGTTATTGGTATTCAACTTTGGATATGGGCACTGGCTTACCCAGTACCAATTTGGCAAGGCATTGCCCTTCTCATGACATCGCCATTGTTTGCAACCATTGGTTCAGGGCTTTTCTTAAAAGAGAAAGTTGGGGCTGCTCGCTGGGGCGCGACCTTAGCAGGCTTCGTGGGTGCGATGGTGATTCTAGAGCCGTGGGCTGAAGATTTTAACTGGGCAACGTTATTACCAGTCGGTGCCGCTTTCTTCTGGGCATGCTACTCACTGATGGTGAAAAAACTCTCTTCGCAAGACAGTCCTTCAACCATGGTGGTCTATCTTCTACTATTAATCACACCATTTAACATCCTGCTTGCTGCGCCAGATTGGCAAACGCCAAGCGGCGGTACAATCTGGGCTATATTGATTGTTATCGGTGTTATGACGGCACTCGCTCAATGGGCGATAGTAAAAGCCTACTCGGTCGCTGATGCTTCGTTTGTGCAACCTTTTGACCACGCCAAATTACCGCTAAACGTTTTAGCAGGTTGGATTGTATTTAGTTGGGTTCCACCGGGTCGTTTATGGCTAGGGGCTGCTATTATTATTGCGTCAGTTGCATTTATAACGCACTGGGAAACTAAAAAACCTTCAAAAGTGAAGAAAGTTTAAGGTTGGTGAAATAAATAGTTCGACAGTCCGTTCTATATGGATAAGAGAATTCAAACGAGGCCGTAACCATGAAGAAACCAGTCAAGATTACACTATACCGTTGGGCAGGCAGCTGGGGTCCATTTAAAGTTAACATCCCATGTGGAGAATGTACCCTTACCAAAGACATTCTGAAGGATACTTTTGAGAATGAGTTGGCCGATGTCGATGTCGAACTGGAAGTGAAAGATTGGTTGTCTCACTGGTGGGAGCCGCTAAAACTAGGCTCTTGGCATGCTCCAATCCTTGTTGTTGAAGGCAAAGTGGTCAGCCAAGGTGAAGCGCTGAATCGCGGTGTGTTAATCCAATCGGTGATCAAAGAGTGGACCAAACGAGACAGCTTAAAAGGCAACATCGTTTATGGTAAGGCGACCTGCCCATTCTGTGTTAAAGCGAAGAAAATGCTGGATGAAGCGGGTGTTGAATACCAATACCACGATGTCGTAAAAGACAGCGCCGCTTTGTACCGTATGATTCCAGAGGTAAAAGCACACATTGGTGAGAAAACACCGGTCACCGTCCCGCAGATCTGGCTTGATGGTAAGTACATCGGTGGTGCCGATAACTTAGAAGCGTGGATGAAAGAGAATGGCTTAGATAGCATCCCTAATAATGTGGTCGACTTATCCAATCAATCTGCTGGCTGAGTTCATTAAAAGCCATTAGTCAGAAGCTTAATTGGTATTTTTTGTGTCCATCCACAACAAAACAAAGCGATAACTTTCACCAATCGCTAAAACGAAAAAGGCCTTAAACTTCATCGAGTTTAAGGCCTTTTAAAATTCCGTTTTTGAAAATGCTTATTTAGCCATTTTCTTCATCATTCGCTTAAAGAACGATGGTTTCTTTGGCTTTGAAGTGCCGTACAATACTTCGTGCATCATGTTTTTTGCTGCCATTTGACCAAGGTATGCGTGGCCTAGTTCGTAATTCATGCTTATCTCCGCACATAGTCAACTTTCTTTAGCGCGGATTCTACACTTAAAACGCCCAAAAACAAGATCTAAATCACACTTTAATGCAATATTAAGCATTCATTTGCAATTAGCCTAATTTTGTCTCTGTGCTAATCAGCATTGTTTTTGTATATCAATGAGTTAACCTAAATTCTGGTTTGAGCTTAATGCTCCATTCCTAATAACAACCCAAGACATTGATTTAGACACTGATAAAAAAAGCAGCTCAATAGAGCTGCTTTCTAAAATGCTTTACTGAGAAACCTAGCTGCGCTTTGGCTGTCTGTAAGTTTTACCGGCAATTTGGTATGTGTCTTTTTGCTTCAATTCAAACATCGTTTCAAAGAACCAAGCTGCAAATTTGATTAAGTCATCGCCTTCATTCATAACATGTTCGATGTACTCTTGCTCTTCGCCTTGTTCATTTTCTTGAAGCGTCACGTGGTAAATACGCTTTTCGCCTTCCACTTCAGCAAGTGCAAATTGACCAGTCAGTGATGCAGCAGCCTCAGCGACTTCTGTATCCTCATTGGATTTCAATAGCTCAAGCGCTTTAGGCAGGCCATCTAGTGCGCAGATAGCTTTTACCAGTACTTCAAATTCATTTTGCTGCATTTTGTTTTTACCTATTCAATGGACCGAAGCATTGTAGAAAACCATCAGCACAAATACAACGTATTAACGATGGTGCGTTAAACGATAGTGAATTTGGCATTTAACTATATTCCACTTCAACAGTATCGCCTTTCTTGTTCATTTTGGTTGAAGACCAAAGCACTCCGCCCATGGCTGCACCAATAATGAGGTAGAACACGCCTAATTGAAGATGAGTCGTGACCCAACTCTCTACAAGATACCCACCCAATAAACCCGCTAAACACATCTGAATTGAACCAGACAATGCCGACACCGCGCCCGCTTTCTTCTTATGAGGTTCTAATAGCATACTGATCGATAGAGGGAAGGAGATACCTTGAGCGATAGCTAACCACGTAAATGCCCACACTAAGTTAAAGATGGATAACTCATGAGTAAGTAACCAAGTCCCTGAAGCTAAAATGATCAAAATCGCAAGACTCATCAATTGTGGTGTACTAAACCTACGATTGAGCAAGTTCAAAGCCACGCTACCAATCAGTAAGCCAGCCGAAGGGACTATCATCAACGATCCGTATTCAGCGGCTGTCAGCCCCAATTGCTCTTGCATTAAGAATGGAAACAGTGATAGCGACACCAAACTCGCCATGTAACTCATCCAATTATAACTGGCACTGGTCAACACTTGGCGATTCGTCAACAAACGGCCATAGTTCTTGACCACTTGACTGACTTCAAAGCGGCTCTTCCCGTATGGCAAAGTTTCATGAAGAACAAAATAGCCGAGAGTGAATATCGCCAGTAAATACACAAGAACAAACAGGAACACCGCCTGCCAACCGAGGTGGAATGAGATCCAACCACCAAACACGGGCGCAATAATCGGCATGATCGAAGCGGTGACCGAAATATAAGACAGTGCTTTGGTCAGTTGAAGGCCATCATAGCTGTCGCGCAGCACACTTCGCCCAAGAACCGAGGCACTACCCGCCCCTAAACCTTGCAGCAAGCGACCAACTTCTAGCGCCGTCATATTGTCAGAAAACACAACACAAACAACAGTACCAATCAAATAAACACCCTGACCTAACAAGAAGATAGGTCTTCTCCCCACGGCATCGGACATCGGCCCATAAAATAGCTGAGACAAGCCAAAACCCACAAGAAACAGCGTAACGAGCAGCTGTACATCTACCTGAGTCACACTTAAGTCTGAAGCAATTAGCGGCAATGATGGTAAATAGATACTCACCCCTACCTGCCCTGTAGCTATGATCATCATGGCTAAGAGTAGCGGTGTTTTTTTAAAGGTCGATTGGCTCAAAAAATTCCCTATTCGTTTGTTATTTGTTCATCAGATGAGTTTACATTCAAAACCAATAATTGATAATTAGCTAAATTGGAATTTAATTAAGTCCCAACAGGAAATAATATGGATTGGATTCTTAACGTAAAAAGTTATGTAAAAGTGGTGGAAGAAGGCAGCTTCAATGGCGCAGCGCGTAAACTCAATACCACCAGCTCAGCGATCAGCAAAAGAGTGAACTGGTTAGAAGAACGTATCGGCACTCAACTATTAAAGCGCACCACGCGCTCAATCAGCCAAACCGAAGCGGGGGCTCTCTTTTATCTGCGAGCCAAGGATCAGCTCGATAATTGGCAATCGATTATTGATGAAACCCGATCGGTTAACCAAACGCCTGCGGGCCTACTAAAGATAGGCGCAACCATTGCTGTTGGTTCTAAGTTTCTCGTGCAATACATGGACGACTTCTTAGAAAAGTATCCAGACATTAAAGTACAGCTTATCACCACCACGCCAGGTCAATTACCTGAGCTTGGCTTGGACCTGGTGATCAGTCGTGAACTGGAACAACTCAACTCGTTAAGCTTCAAGAAAACACCACTGTTCGAACACAAAGCTAGCTTTTATGCCGCACCAAGTTACTTGGCTAAACATGGTTATCCCATCAACGAGCAAGACTTAGAGCAGCACAACTCCTTAATATGGGGAGAGCGTCCTATTCGTGAAGTCACGCTAACTAAAGGACAGCGCATCACTTTGAACGGTAACTTTGCGACCACCAACCCTGAGGCTTTGTTTCATGCCGCCAAGCGAGGAATGGGCGTACTGTTAACCATCAAAGCAATGATCAAAGAGGATCTTAAACAAGGGACACTGGTTCCAGTATTACCAAATATAACAGCCGACGAAGTGATGGTTTACGCGTACTACCCTAAGCTTGACTACTCACATACACGAACCAAGCTATTTTTAGACCACCTAAAAGATAGGCTAGACAAAGAAAGAAATAGTCAAATTTTGTGAAATATATTGCACTAAATTTGAAAAATCACACAACACGACCAATAATAAACTAGACGCATATCAAGATTATTAATGCAAGTTGCATTGTTAATACTTAAGACAGCGCTGCTACAAGATCGTATACACAAGATCATACACATACAGCTTACACACGATTCTGGTTGGCTACGGATGGTGACTATGACTCAACATACACGCAATAGCATGATAGACACAGAGCGCATTGGCCGCTTACTCAAATTGGAAGGTATCGACCTTTTAGAATCTGCCGTGCTTACTTTGCATCAAACCTTCGGTACTCAATACACCAGTATCATTGAGAAAAAGCACTTCCCCGATCAAATGGTTCCTTTGGTAATTGCCCATTCTGACCATGTACTGCATGACAAAATAAACGCACGCCATGGTCACATATACCAACAAGCCGTTAATCAAAAACACCCAGATTGCTCATTTGCTCAGTATATCGTTCAGTCACTCCCAACATCAGCATTTAGACAGGAAATCACCTCACAGAACTCAATCGCTATCCCAGCACGCAGTCAAAGTGGCGAAGTCATGGGTGTGCTTTTCTCAACCTTTAGTTCGCCTATGAGTACAGATCAACAACAAGACGTGATAAAACACCACCAGTTGTTCGCAGATATCGTCATTCACACCTTGCGTGAAATGTGGTTCAACGACCGTTCTGAGCAACTGGTTAATCAACTCAGCTACGAAGTATCACACGATAGTCTAACTGGGCTATTAAACCGTAGCTGCTTATCAGACACCTTGGAATCGATCACTCAGCAGAGTGTCACTCCCTTCACGCTCGCTCTGCTCGACATCAATAGCTTCAAAGCCATCAATGATATGCACGGTAATTATATTGGCGATAAGGTACTTCAGTTCGTTGCAGAGACCTTGCGCCGAACCTTGCCCGACAACAACCTGACGTTCCGGACGGCTGGCAACGAGTTCGCCTTCATCACCTACCATTCTGATCCGATAGCCGTGTGCGAACAAATACTGGCCAAAATTAAGCAGGGCTACAGTAGCGTTGATATCAAGATAGATTTCGACGTCAGCATCGGTATTGCCAGTTCGGATGGAGACAACAAAGACGTTGAGCAAATCATCTTCAATACCAGCTTGGCGCTTAAAGAGTGTAAACACAGCCAAGATACTCATATTCAATGTTATGACACTCACTTAAGAGTTCGTTACCAAAGAAAAACCGAGCTAGTCGCAGCGCTACGAAGTGAGCTGGAAAACCCAATTTCACAAAGCTATATCCCCGACAGCAATGGAATGTACGTAGTGGTACAGCCGATTGTGGGTCAAGGTGAAACGCAATGGGAATATTTCGAGGTACTGACTCGCTGGAGAACCGCCAGACATGGAGACATCTCACCCGTAGAGTTTATTCAAGTGGCAGAAGAGTCAGGGCTGATTGTCGAATTAGGTGAACGCATTATTGAATTGGTGTGCCGCGCTAAAACCACACTAGAGCAAGGCTTGGGCTACAAGGTTAAACTTGGAATCAACTGCTCTGCGCACGAGCTTACTGATTCGAAACGTTATATATCCTACCTGACTCGAACCATTGAACAGCACCATTTTAAGGCGAATGAGTTTGTTATCGAGTTAACCGAAACCGTTCTGTTATCGCCAACACAAGAGACAAAATCCGCGCTTAACTTTCTGAGAGGACAAGGCTTCACGATTGCACTCGACGACTTTGGTACAGGCTACTCCAGTTTGAACTACATCCACAGCTACCCTATCGATTGCATTAAAATTGATGCGACCTTTATTCGAGACTTGTTAACTAGTTCGACCTCAGAGAGCGTAGTATGGCTGATTGTTCAACTGGCCCATAGACTCGATGTATCTTTGGTTGCGGAAGGTGTTGAGAAGCATGAGCAATTAGAAAAGCTGCACGCGATGGGATGTGACAAGATCCAAGGTTACCTCTACTCACCTCCAATGCGACCTGAAGCTATCGTTAGCTATGTCGCGCACTCAGAGCCTTTAGTTTAAACCTTTACCGAACCTTCTATTGAGAACTAAAAAGCCGCAAGAGCATCACTTAACACTGACTGTGCTTTGTGATGCTCTTGCGGCTTTAAAACAGTTTAATGGCTAGCTACTTACTAGCATTATTAACCATTGCTAGATTGCGCGTTTCTAACGCTGCCTTCAATAGCTTGTCGGCTTCATCTCTCGCGGCTGTGAATGTCGCTTTTTCCTTTTTAGGCACAGAATCGGCCATTGGGATATTCGCTTTCATCGCATCAACAGGGCGACCACGTTCGATCAGTTCATAGTGCAAGTGAGCACCTGTCACTCGACCCGTTTTACCCGATAGGCCAATACGTTGACCACGAGATACCGTTTGTCCTTTACGAACAAGGATCTTGCTTAAGTGCAAGTAGCGCGTTTTATAAGTGCTACCGTGTTGAATCACCACATAGTTACCCGCATAAGGGTGTTTACGCGTCATGATCACTTTGCCATCACCCGTTGCTTGAACAGGTGTGCCAATTGGCGTCGCGAAATCTGTACCGTTGTGCGGTGAGATTCGGCCAGTCACAGGGTGTAAGCGCTTAGGGTTAAACTGAGAACTTTGGCGCCAGCTACTGCTCACTGGGTAACGTTGGAAAGCACGTTGTAAGCTATCGCCATTAGCATCGTAATATTGTCCGTCAGTGTGTAAGTATGCTGACACAACGCGGTTACGATTCATGATCTTAATTGCTTCAATTTCACGTTTTCCGGTTGCAACACCATCAACATATTGCGCTTTTTGAAGCACTTCAAACTGATCGCCAGCACGTAGGTCTCGGCTAAAGTTCAGCTTATCTTTAAGAAGAGTCACAATATGGTCAATCTCAAGACTGCTCAGGCCAACCTTGTTCGCCGACATAGAGAAGCTGCCTTGAATATCACCCACTAAAGGTTTTTGCTTCCACTCGCCCGGAATAGAGATATCTTCAAACTCGTATGTACCATCTTCAAGCAGTCGGTAAACCACTTTATCTGCAACACTAAATTGAAGTTCCATTTTGGAAAGGTCGCCCGTCGCTTCATCACGCCAAAAACGCAATGTGTTACCTGGGCGAAGCGTGTCTAACGCAAGGAAGTTTAAATCGGTTTCCATCACGCTCATCATCGATTTGTAAGAAAATCCAAGCTGAGTGAAGATGCTACTCAAGTTATCGCCAGATTGAATTTGATACTCAAATGTCGGCGGCTCAATAACGGTAACAGAAGATGGTGACAGAATTGACTCAATAACGGTTGAGTCGGGCAAATCAAGATCGATCGTTTTCGTCAGATCCGATTGTGACGATTGCAAAGCAACACCAATCGCAGCAATAAGTGGCAGTCCCAAAATAGCTACTTTTTTTACAGGTGAAAGCTCAGCAAACGGAGAGGGAAATATTTTTGAATACACGGTAAACAGGTCTTTCTACGATATAAAGGCATAGGATATGCTTTTCAAACGCATAAATCATCAATGCATTGTCATAATATGATGTGAATCTTCCCAACTTAGCCTAAGTCATTGAGTTGCCGTAGATGAAGAGCCACTAGATAAGAAATAAAATTAACCGCTAAATTTAAAAATAAAAAAGCAGAAACGGCTAGTTTCTGCTTTCTATTGGTTTACGTTATTCCGTTTCGAATAATTAATAAACGAAGCGAATTAGTCGCTGGTTTTAAGAAAAGATTATGCGTTTACCGTCGACACTAAGCAGTTGTCTTCACCAAACTCATTTGGGATGTAACGGTCAGCATTCGCATCGTTCACCCATTGTTGGTCATCAACTAGGTAGCGGAATTGAAACTCGCCATCTTTAGGTAGACGAGTTTTAAACTTGTAAACCTTCCCTTTGGCCAGTTTTTTCATTGGGGTGGCTTTCCAATCAAGAAAGTCAGCAACGATAGATACAGAGTTCGCTTCCTGAGCTTCTAGCTCGAAGGTCACTTCAACTTCATCTTTCGTCTTAAAAAAACGTTTATTAATCATTCGCAAGCTCCATTTGTAATAATAAGCGGACACAAAGCTAACTGTGTCTAAATTTCATTCATCTAACTAAGATAATATGTAATTTGGCTCACATAAACAACAGATCCTTACATTCACGAAAACGTTATTGCTTACCAATTGATTGCGTATCAAAAGAAAAACTCATTAACACCTTTTCAGAAGGGGGTTCTGCAAATGATTGTTCCGCAGAATGCTGAGTAAAGCCGATAAAACCTTCCCCAGTAAGTTTATTCTGTGATTGCGAACCTGGCTGCTGAGCTACCTCCAATGTCTGAATTTGTATACGATCACCCAGTAAAAGTTGGTCGACTAACACCACACGGCTTCGTTGCTGGTCATGCTTAAACAGGCCTAGATAATAGAAAACACCGCTGCCTTGGTTAGATATCCACATCGGCGCGACAAAGAAACTCGCCTTGCCCAACGTGGCGGCTGAAAGATTATTGGTGTCTACCGTTACCACACCGCGCTCAACACCTGAGTCATAGCGTCCAAACGCGATGGCTCTAGGCTCATCAACTTCATTGATAAAAGCGTAGGCGTTAGTCTCAGGAACTTTAATTGTCCATGGATTGGTCGTCTTCAAATCAAAAACGGTTTCTACGACTGGGTCATAACTGACTTGAGAAGAAGGAAACTTCGCCAAGATCTCTTCATCACTTAAGCTAAAGCGATAAATACCCGCTACTATCACCACAACCAGCATGACAATTGGAATCAGTAGAATCAGAGGGATAGGTAAGATTTTCTTTTTCATGGGCAATTATATTCTTTTGTTTTCATCCAGTTGTGCAGACCATAAAGGGCTTTAGTATAATTATCAATACAGGGTTAACCAGAAGTGGAGCATGGATGGATATCAATCATATTAAAGATAGAAATATCAGAAGTTGCGAATGCCGCTGTGGAGCAGTCAACCTAGTATGCCGAGGTGAACCTCAACGTACATCTGTCTGCCATTGCTATGAGTGTCAGAAACGCACCGGAAGTGTGTTCGGCGTTCAGGCTCGGTTCCCAATAGAACAAGTTACACTCAGCGGTGAAGTGACCTCTTTTTCACGCATCAGCGATACGGGTAATGAAGTCACCTATCAGTTTTGTCCCAAGTGTGGCACCACCATGCTTTTGCAGTCGGTTGCCGCCGCTGATTTTTATATCGTCCCGCTCGGGTTATTTAAAGAGCAAGACTTCCCACTGCCGAGCTTTTCGGTTTATGAAGAACGCAAACACGGTTGGGTTAAGTTCGACCACCAAATGAGCCATTACAACTAGTTCGTCATTGAGCGTTATCTTTATCTCGTTATTGACCGTTATCTTTATATAGCAACAGTATTATAACAAACTGCAATACTGTTGCCTAAGATCAAATATCAACGCTTCACAGCGCTAGCGTATCTTTTGTCTAGCGTTATAATCTTGCTCCTCTATTTAACCCAGGGTGAACCACATGATTTCTAAGTTACCTCGCTGGGTTGAATACGGCGCCCTTTTGTTAGCTGGTCTTGCTGGCAGTGTTAATGCTATCGGCTTACTTGGCTTCCAACATCAAGCTATCTCCCATATCTCCGGCACCATGTCTTTGCTAGGCAGTAGCCTGCTTACACCGACCTCGGCTTCTGTTCACCTCCTATTGGTGATCATGAGCTTCATGTTAGGTGCGGCGTTCAGCGGGTTCTTTATTGAAAACCAAGCATTGAAGTTAGGACGCCGTTACGGTGTTGCACTATGTATTGAGGGTGGATTGCTGTTTTTGGCGCTGTGGACACTGTTGCAAGGCTATACTTCAGGTCAGTATTTCGCTTCAGCCGCGTGTGGTTTGCAGAACGCGATGATCACCACTTACAGCGGGGCAATCATTCGAACAACACACATGAGCGGGATCATTACCGATCTTGGGATCATGATTGGCGCTCGCTTAAAGGGGATGCCTTTTGACCGCCGTAAAGCCAAACTGCTAATTTTCATTGTGGTTGGCTTCCTGTTTGGCGGCTTAATTGGCGCTTGTCTGTTCCAACGCTTCGAAATCTTGGCATTGGCTTTCCCTGCCTCTTTTGCTTTCATTATTGCGTTTAGCTACTGGTTATACTTGACCTATCGAACTGAAACCCCAGTCAATTTATAAATATCTGGCAATATAACCTCAAACTACGTAACATCCGCAACACTTTATTCTAAACTCTTAATACGTTGCAGAATAACCAGTATGAATATTTAGCGATATTTGATGAATAGTATTGCAAGCGATATTAATACTGGGTAATCTTGCACCCAATGAGAAAATACGGACGTTTAGTGAATAAAAATGCCAAGGATGTGGCTTTTTTACGTGTAGAAATTCGAGAACAATAACATGTCTAACAACAAGAATACTGCTCAAACAGAGAAATCTAAAGGCAGTTTCTGGGTTTTCTTAATCCCATCATTGATTGGTTTATTCCTTTTCATGGCGCCAATCAGCTATCAAGGTGATCTAACCATCCCTGTAGCTATCTTAGCCAAATCAATTCAAGCGGTTTTCGGTGAGTCTCTAGTTGCTATTATCACTGCAATCGTTGCTTTCATGTCTGTAGCTTCAGTTTTAAGCACCATTTTTAAGCCTACATTCATTACATCAAATTCATTTTTAAACGGCCTTTTCAACCCATCTCCACTGTGGTTGCTGGTTCGTTTAATTGGTGGTGCTGCAGCCGTTATGGCTTTCTTCCAAGTTGGCCCTGAGGTTATTTGGGAAGAAAATACTGGTGGTCTGGTTCTAGAAGGCCTGCTTCCGACACTGTTCTCAGTATTCATCTTTGCTGGTTTGCTACTTCCGCTTCTACTTAACTTTGGTCTACTAGAGCTGTTTGGCACGCTACTAAGTAAAATCATGCGTCCAATCTTCAACCTACCAGGCCGCAGTGCTATTGACTGTATGGCTTCTTGGTTGGGTGACGGCAGTGTTGGTATCCTGCTTACAAGCAAACAGTACGAGAAGAAATTCTACACTCAGCGTGAAGCTGCGGTTGTTGGTACGACTTTCTCAGCAGTATCTATCACATTCAGTCTTGTGGTTATTGCTCAGGTAGAACTAGAGCACCTGTTCCTACCTTTCTACGCAGCAATCTGTTTAGCGGGTATTGTGGCAGCGGTGATCATCCCTCGCCTTCCACCACTAAGCATGAAGAAAGATACTTTCATTGATGGCAGCAAGCCGCACAAAGACGCTGACGCGATCCCAGCAGGTCACTCAACGTTCTCTTGGGGTCTTGAGCTAGCGGTAAATAAAGCATCTCAAGTAAAGTCGGCTAAATCTGTATTTGGCGAAGGCGTTCGTAACGCCGTAGATATGGTATTTGGCGTACTGCCTGTGGTGATGGGCCTTGGTACGATGGCACTGGTTATTGCGGAATACACATCGGTATTCTCATTCCTAGGTCAACCTTTTATTCCGTTCCTAGAGCTACTTGGTGTTCCTGAAGCGGTTGCGGCATCTGAAACCATCGTGGTTGGTTTTGCAGACATGTTCATCCCAGCAATCCTTGCGGCTTCTATCGACAACGAGATGACTCGCTTTGTTATTGCAGCAATGTCGGTAACTCAGCTGATCTACATGTCTGAAGTGGGCGCTCTGCTTCTAGGCAGTAAGATTCCAGTGAACATCTTAGAACTGTTTATTATCTTTATTCTACGTACGTTAATTACGCTTCCAGTTATCGCTGGTGTAGCGCATCTAATATTCTAAATTAGATACTACTTATGTAACTCAATAAAGATTCAGTTTATAAAGCCTCACTTTTGTGGGGCTTTTTATTAGCACAAATATATACACAGCATTATTTAGAGTTCAATCAATTTATAAGTTCTGTATATCACTTGATTTCATATCATTTATTCAACCCACCTCTTGTTAATAGAAAACTGAACGCATAATCGTCAAATTAATACATTCTTAATCCCTCCTTAAACTCTGTCTAGCCCCATTCCCCAACTCATTGAACCAAATACTAAAAGTAACAAATATGTGATTTAGTGAATTTTGTATTGTTTAGGTTGTTGTATTTTTGCAGTCTATTTTGTGAAATTACATTCAAGTAAAACCCAATCTAGTCGATATATATAATTACAAAAACACGATTAACTTTAGTCTTCGCAAAGCCTGTGAGAAGGGGAAAACTCAATGAAATTTAGCCATAAGGTGGTTGCTGCATCATCAGCCTTGCTGCTAGTGACAGTATCATTGCTTTCAATACAACAACTTTACACTGTAAGAAGTGCAGTAGAAAACCACGTCAATGCGAGCCTGAAAGAGATGGTCTCGGGCGTGAAAAATACCGTCGTATCGGAGATGAACGCCAAGAAAGCGTTGGCTCAATCGACGACTGAAGTCATCGAGATCAACCCTGAAGATCGCGCTTACGTTAAAGAAATCTTAGAAAAGCCAAAGCTTAAAAACAGCTTCCTAGCGGTTGGTTTTGGTTATGAAGCAAACGGTTTCGTTATTGAAAATGATGATGGTTGGGATGCCGGTCCAGACTACGACCCACGAATTCGTCCTTGGTACATTGATGCTAAATCCAAAAACAGTTTAGTTGTTACCGCTCCTTATGTGGATGCATCAAGTAAGAAAGTCATCATATCAGTAGGTACTCCAGTTAAAGACAACGGCCGCTTTACTGCGGGTATGTTCTACGACCTAGAATTGACGAACCTTGCTACCTTGGTCAACCAAGTGAACTTGTTTGATGCGGGTTATCTGTTCCTAGTAACAGCCGACGGCACCACGATTGCTCACCCAAATGCGAAAAACAACGGTGAAACGCTATCAAGCTACATGCCACAAGCGACTATTCGTGAAGGCTCTCAAGAAATTGAAGTCGACGGCAAAATGTTCCTAGTTAATTTCACCCACATCCCTAGTGAAGATTGGTACATCGGTGCCATCCTGGATGAAGAGATCGCTTTCCAAACCGTTGAAGAGTTGAAGAACAGCTCAATGATCTACTCTTTGATTGCGGTAATTCTCAGCATCATTGCTCTAACAGTTCTAATTCGCGTGTTAATGCGTCCACTGGATGCACTTAACCAAGCGATTCAAGATGTAGCAAGTGGACAAGGTGACTTAACTAAGCGCCTAGATACCAACACAGACCAAGAGTTCTCTGACCTAGCGAAAGGTTTCAACACCTTTACTGAAAACCTGCAAAATCAGATCATTCAATCGAAAGCGATTGGTGTTGAAATTAAGCGTGGTACTGAAATCACGGTTAAAGGTGCAGGCGAATCAGCGAAAGCGATGAATACCCAACTGGAAGAGCTTGAACAGTTAGCGACTGCAATGAACGAGATGGCGGTTACTGCAACTGAAGTTGCAAACAATGCTCAAGGCGCAGCAGCGGCAGCCCGTGAAGCAGACGAAGCAACGCTAGACGGCACATCTGTCGTAAGTGACACCACTCAAGCGATTGATAACCTTTCAGCACGTATCGACCAAGCGGTTGCCGAAGTACAAGTACTTGAATCAGCAACAGCCAACATCGAAACAATTCTAAAAGTAATCAACGATATTGCAGACCAAACCAACCTACTGGCATTGAATGCGGCTATTGAAGCGGCGCGTGCTGGTGAATCAGGCCGTGGTTTCGCAGTCGTTGCCGATGAAGTTCGTACTCTGGCACAACGTACTCAAGAATCAACTACGGAAATCCGCAACATGATCGAGCAGCTCCAAGCGGGTGCAAGCTCAGTATCGAACGCGATGAACCAAAGTAAAGACACAGCCACTGACGCCGTTGAACGCGCTCAGCAAGCGAACTCTTCACTTGACCGTATCCGTGACGCGATTCAACGCATCTCAGATATGAACATCCAGATTGCTTCAGCGGCAGAAGAGCAGAGCTTAGTAGCGGAAGAGATCAATAACAACACTGTTAAGATCAAAGACCTTTCAACACAAGTATCAACAGCGGCCCAAGAAGCGAATACCGCAATGCAGCAGCAAACTGACAATGTTCGCCAACAAGACGAGCTATTGAATAAGTTTACGGTTTAACCAAGGTTTGGCTCAGTTGCCGTTTGGCTGAGTCGCCATTTGGTTTAGTTACCGAGCAATAGCTTAAAATAAAAAGCCCCGATTACTGATTGCCAGTAAGCGGGGCTTCTCTTTCTAGTCTATCCAAGTTAACTCGTGACAGGCTTCAATTCATTCGTCGTTAACATCATACATTGGTTCGATTCCACCTTGATGGTTAAATCCTTACCAACACATTCAAACACATCATCCGACAGTAAATCGGTTACCGCACCAGTCCAATTTAATGAGGCTGTTTTGCTTCGCTTCGACTTGTTGATCACCACAATGCCTTTATCGCCACGGACAAACACCAACAAATCATCATTCGCTTCAACCACACGCATCGCTTCGCCATGAACATGGTTATGGAATTGAATCATGCTTTTCATGTAAGGCGCTTGCCAGTCGTTAAGCCAACGAGGCTGACCGCTCTTGTCCAGAATACCGCTGGTGCTCAGTTCACTGTAAACAAGCGGCACACCGCCGTCTCGACCAAGAATGAAAGCATGAGCCAATCGCTCATCCACTTCATCCATCACATGCTCCAAAAACACCTCGTTATTGGGAATATCATGAGTGACCGCAAACGTGATCGCTCGCATATTCGACAGAGCCTGACCAAAACAGTATGGGTTAATCAAAGACTTAAAGCTGCCCTGCTCTTCAAATGCTTTGAAGATGGTGTTGAACAACGGGAAATCGTAAGCGCCTAAGCGAGTGTGTTTAAGATAAGGCTCAAGGAACAGCTCATACTCTTCTTCTGTCGCGCCGCCATCGGTAATGATCTCACCGAAGATGTGCATTTCTTCGCAGATGTCATCAGTCCACACCTTGCGTAGATGTGCCAGTGTCATGTGCTTTGCCGCGTCAATGCGAAACCCTTTCACACCAATCTCTTTCAGTGCTTTTAGGTAGGCTCTTTGTTGTGCCACCACATTATCGTTATCGAGTAGCGTTGGCAGGCCAGGATCGCTGGCGCCACCGGTAATACGCCCGTTTTGCACTTCCCACGTGTCTTTCCAGTTCTTGATACCAAACGCTTCCACGAAGTCGTTCTCATCAAAAAGAGGCTCAGAAAGGTCACCAAACAAACGTATGGATTCATAATAGTCAGCATCTTTTTGATAAGACGCCATGTCTTGCTGATTGGGATACGTTAGATCACCGCGGATACCCGATTCGTTGGCCATGTGGTTAAACACCACATCCACATAAGTACGAAGCCCATGTCGCTTTAACGTGTCGACCATCGCTTTAAAATCTTGTGTGTCACCCAACTGATTATCGATCACACGATAGTCTTGGGGCTGATAGCGTTGCCACCATTGAGTACCAGAATTTCGATCGCAACCTTTAGGGCCGCGCAGCGATTTCATCGCCGGTGATACTAAAACAGATTTATAACCCAACTCTTGGATCAGTGGGGCGTTCTTCATTACGTCAGCGTAGCACCAGTCAAAGGCATGCAATATGACATCTGTCGCTGGTTTGCTTAACATAGCTGAACTCTCCATGTTGTTCTCCTACCAAACTCGTTTACAGCTTTTTAGAAAAGGCAAAGGCTAAAAGGCAAAGCTGCAATAAATTTCCTCAAGAATGGCATTTATTATATGAGTTACTCATTAAAAACCCTCCTCCTCCTACCAATTACTCACGGTGGATGGTTGAGGGCGTAGCACCAATTATCGCATAACGTCTGGGATGAACACTCAACCGTAGTGCTTTAAAACGCTCACAAAAGTCACAAAAAAGGAGCGTATATACGCTCCTTTTATTCAATCTAACACATATTTATAACTAAGTTCTGTAAAGAACCTTCACGACGTGCCAGCCAAATTTTGTTTTCACAAGGTGTGGTACAAGCGTCTCGCCAGAGAAACAAACCTTATCAAACTGAGGCACCATTTGACCTTTTTTGAACTCACCTAGGTCGCCGCCCTTTTTACCAGATGGACAGGTTGAATGTTTCTTCGCTAGCGTTTGAAATTTAGCGCCCTTTTTAAGCTGCGTCATGATGTCTTCTGCTAGTTCTTTATGCTTCACCAAAATATGAAGCGCTGCTGCTGTTCTTGCCATGATAATTCTCAGTTTGTTGCTGCCAGTTTACTTACGACGATTACTTAGAACATCGCGAATGAACTGACTGTTGTAAATCTGTTTGCCGCTAACGGCTTATCGACATAAATTCATCGACAGCCAGCGTTTAGCGTGATTTTAACCCAAGAACCGCTATTCTTCACTCTATAACCGAAAACAACTGCCTTAAAGGCCATTAAAAACCGCATCGCGACTTGCTGCGGCTTCCATTTCCCTTTAAATTAATCCTTATAAATTAAGCGCGTATTAAGTAGGAGCCACTTATGGCCAAACCGATCAGTAAAGCGAGTCAGTCACAGGGAATGTTGATGTTCAAGTTGTCCCTCACTCAAAGTTTTGCGATTGGCACGCTTAAGGTCAGAGAAATCGTCCCTTTTCAGCCGATGACTCAGATCCCCTACTCCCATCATCACGTGATTGGTACAGTGACTATCCGCGACCTTACAGTTCCTGTGATTGATATGTCCGCTGCGATTGGCTTCCGTCCGATAACACCCGCTGAATACCAAGATTGTGTACTCATCGTTACTGACTGTTTGAGAACAGTTGTGGCGTTCTTGGTTCGTTCAATTGATAAAATCATTGAATGCGACTGGAAGAGCATTGAATCTCCACCCACCAGTGTGGGTCGCAATGTGTTTGTAACGGGTATTACACGTTTTGAAGACCGTATTGTGCAAATGCTCGATGTGGAACTGCTGCTTTCTAAGATCTACCCAGCTTATGAGAATGCTCATATCCCGATGCTGACCGATGTAGAAAGGGAACGCCTCAAAGCATTGAACATCTTATTAGTGGATGACTCTTTGATTGCACGTAAACAGTTATCTGATGCCTTAGACAGCATCAACATCCCTTACAGCATATGTAACAACGGCTTAGATGCCATCGACCTAATGCGACGCCAAGCCAGCGCTGGCAATGCCATTGATCTTCTGGTGAGTGATATCGAGATGCCGGGATTAGATGGTTATGAGCTTGCATTTGAAGTGCAAAACGACAGCGCTTTAAGTCACGCTTACTGTATTTTGCATACCTCACTGTCCAGTGAGATCTGTGTCGACCGTGCTAATCAGGTGGGGGCGCATGAAGCGCTTGAGAAGTTCAACGCGGGTGAATTAATCGAAGCTATGCTACGCGGCGCAAAAGTCTTAAACGGCGCCTCTACGGCTGCTTAGGCTCTGTTATAGAAGCTAAACCTGGCATAGTGCTCAATGGTTTAGCTTCTTAGTCTCTTCTTTCTTCAAATCTTAATAAGAATAGAGCTAACCGTTAGTCTTTGTTTTCTGGCATAGACTTTTTCGGCATAGAGTAGCTCTTACTCACAAATTCCACTTCCTCGACTTCATTCACATGATTGGTAAAAGAGGCCAATGCATAGAGAGTGTTCGCGACTAGGTTGGCGTATTTAAAAAGAATCGGGTCTGGCGACTTTTTGCTTTCATGATGTTCAATACTCACCAAAGCTCGCACAACTTTCTTAGCCTGACAACGACACAAGTGAAGTTCACTAGACACTCGGTGTCCACCGGGTAAGACAAAGCCTTTAAACCCCCCTTCTAACTGCTCACGGATACGATGATAATCTTGCTTGAGCTCGACCAATTCAGACTCGGTGATGGCAAGCTTACCGCGCACAGAGCCATTCAAATGGTAGATGTTTGGCTGCAAGCGTTGCAGGATCTCACGAACCTGAGGCTCTAGCTCTAAAGACAACACCAATCCAACTCGGCAACAAAGTTCATCCGACAAAATCTCAAAATCACAGATAGGACTGTCTTCATAAATAAACGGGTAACAGAACTCGTCCCAATCTCGACTTACTGGTTTCACGTACCGATCCTTACATATAAATAGTCATCAAACGCCAATATACCAAACTCTTTGATTTAGACATAAAAAAGCCCTCACATTGGAGGGCTCCTAAAGAAATCGATTAAACGAGATTACTCGTTAGATACTTTTTTGTGACCTTCTTGTAGGTGAACGAAATCCACCAGATCGTCGCCTGACACTTGGTATGCCTGACCAAAGCCTTTAACGAACAGGCCGTTCTCAGCTTTAAGGTTAAACAGAGAGAAGTCTTGAAGTTGGCTCAAACCATCAATGATTTCACCAAAACGCTCTTGCATCTGGCCAATCACTTGAGTCCAAAGTTCCGTTTCACGCTCCACAACACTTGCTTGAGCATCAAACGTTAAACGTTTACGTGCGTAAAGTTGCTTCGAGCTCTCTTCGTCTTCAATCATCATCAAAGAGACCTGAGGGTTCGCTTTCAAGTTGCGAGCATGACGAGCAATATCAGAAATTAGAACAAAGTAACCTTCTTGGTTCTGAACGAAAGGTGCGTAACTTACGTTCGGGCGACCTTCTTCATCAACCGTTGCAAGTTGAAGGGTACGGCGCTCTTGGCGAAACTCTTTAATTTCTGGACCTAGGCGACCTTGTAGACGTTCTTGTTTTACTTGCTGTTCCATGGGTAATTCCTTTCTTCACTTTCTCTGATTTATTATTTTTGCCCAAGGTTGAGCGATCATTAGCGAACTAAACGATCCTCGAGCATTGATGTCTTGTTTAAGCCAGTTGGCAACCCTATGTAAGATTACTGCTGATTATTTACTATTGACTGTACTTAAGCTTGTTCTTTTAACGCTTTGAAGCGTTCTACTTGGTCGGCAATAAGCTCACGCTTTTCGTTACGGCCTAGGTAAATCTTAAAAATGTTCTCACCGGTTTCACTGAAGAAGCCGAAGTAATGACTTTCACGACCCATGAACGCCTTGCTCACCAAACCGATATGTTTAACGTTATCAAGTTTAAGGTGACCATGAAGCTCGCCCTCTTTGCCCATTAGGTTGTAGTAACCACGTGCTACCTTACCTTTCGGGAATGGCGCTTTAACTTCAAAGATAGAACCAAATGAATGCACGATAGTGGTCACAGGGCCCCAACCCACTAAACCTTCTAGAATCTCTTGAGCACGGCTGCCATCTAGCATTACCGCCATGTCGTTTGGAAAAGCAGCAACCACTTCAACCTCTGAAACACCTAGCTTCTCAGCAATTGCTGTTGGCAGTAGTTTTGGCTCTTCTTCTAAAATTAGAGCTACGCGTTGTTCTAGAGTTTCTGTCATTTCTAATGTTGTATCTGTCATTGAATATGTTTCCGTATAAACGAGTAATTTACGTAAGTTTTAAATTAAAAATTCGATATTAAGCGTGCTTCAAACTTGCATGCGGGTGTACGCCCGAACCTGACGCTTTAGGCGCTGGGTGCATAGCTTGGTATTCAGCGTTAAGCACTTGAATCACACTCTGCGCTAGGCTTACCGCCCAAAAGCTGCCAGCAATAGTCAGGCTCAGATAATCTTCCGAAAGCTCAACTAAACCGTTCTTTTCCCAATGCGCGAACAAAGGCTTGAGGTAGTCGAACGTATCTTGCCCCATAAATCTCGGTAGCGTACTTCTTCTAACAACACCAGAATCGAAACCTGCCTTTAATGTTGAGAAGATAGGCTCTAATGAGCTTTGCTTAGTCATCATGGCAATAGGTAATTGACCTTGCTTTATAGACTCCATGTAGCTGTCTAAAGTTCGATGCTGCATCACACCATGACCGCCGATGTTGCCACCAGCGCCACAACCAATGGGTAGAACTTCGGCATAAGCTTTCGCTAAGCTGTTGTAAATGCTGCGTTCGCGGTTATCACGAGTCCAGTGGTTTACGCTCAGTTGCTTGACCTTATTTTTTGCCATGAACTCCACACCCGCCAAATACATGCTCGCCTTATCTGGCGTATTCGCAGGCGGTGGGATTTTTCCTTTCTCAACAAGATTAAGCATAGGTGCATTGCCCGCAACAATCAGTTGGTAGAGGTCAATGCCGTGTGCGCCAGTAGACATGTAGTCTTCTAAATCTTGTTGGAACACTTCCATAGATTGGTGTGGTAATCCGTATAACAGATCAAGAACGATTGGCGCTTGCTCGGTGCGGCTTAGTGAACTGATACGTTCTAGCACAACCTCTCGGTCATCTAGGCGCTTGGCGCTGCGTCTAACTTGAGTGTTGAAACTTTGAATACCGAATGAGAAGCGATTGAAACCACCTTCAAGCGCACAATCAAACATCTCGTCGCCAAAGCGATTGATGCGCCCTTCCAAGGTCATTTCCACATCGTTTGCTAGTGGGAAATATTGACGAATCGCTTTACCCAGCTGCTCAACTTGTTGAGGCGACAAATCGGTGGGAGTTCCGCCACCAATATAGACAGCGTGAAATAGTCCAGACTGAGCCCAAGGTGTTTTGGCTTTCTGCTTTAGCTCGACCATCAGTGCATCGAAATACTCATCCACCAATTTACGGCTTGCGGCATTTTGGAAGAAATTGCAGAACGTACAACGCACACGACAGAAAGGAATGTGGATATACAAGCAACGCTTATCCTGTTTTTTCCCTTCACTCAGCATCAGTTCGTCAAAGAGTTCTAACTTCTTACTGGGGTCGACCGGAATTGAACTTCCTCCGGCGTGTGCAGAATGCTTTTTCGCAAACGCAAAACGAAGCGGATCAGGGCTAGAAATGCCCAAGATTGATTCGTCAAATTTATAAATATTAAGACTCATATAATCTCTCTAAACACTTACATAGCAAAGTCTGGAAGACTATTCGCTAAAAACTGAGAGAATCATAAATACACGCAAATGATAATGCAATTGATAATTGATCTTATTTAGATTCTAAGCAATAATCCGATACAGATTTTGGATTTGGTAAAGGATTGAGTGTGAACGTTCCTAGATATGTTATTGCAGGCGGTGCATCGTTAGTGATTCATGCAGCGCTATTATTTGTTGCTCAAGAATCCAAAGTATTCGCGATGCCTGCAGGTAGCCAATCGAACACGGTATCGATCAACTTCACTCCCAAGAGCACGCCTTCTCCAGCTCAACAAAAAACCACCACAGAGCCGGTTAAACCTGAGCCAATAAAAGAAACCGTCTCACAAGCCGAACCAAAAACGGTTGAGCCAAAGCAAACTAAGCCAACCCCAAAGAAAAAAGCGATCACCAATAAACCTCAACCAAAGAAAGTTGAGAAAAAAGTGATTGAAAAGAAGGTTGTCGAGAAAAAGCCTGTTCAAAAGAAACCAGTGACTGAGAAAAAGGTGGTGAAGAAAGAACGCCCAGAGCCAGCCACTCAACCAGAGAAACTGGCCGACAAGAAAGTCGATAAGAATATGGACGAATCTGCCAACCAGTCTCAGGAAGTAAACCAAGGCGTATCAAACCAAGAGCCGGTTTTAGTCACTAAGCCTTCGTTCTCTGCGCGTCCTACCCCACCGAATTACCCTCGCCAAGCAAGACGTCGTGGCGTTGAAGGTGTCGCGACTTATGAGATCTGGCTAGACGCTGAAGGCAAACAAATTAAACAAGCATTAGTAAATTCATCAGGCGCGCTAATGCTCGATAACGCCGCATTAGATGCCATTAAACAATGGAAATTCTCACCTCACACTGTCAATGGTCGAGCGATTGCTCACCGAGTACAAATACCTGTTCGTTTTAGGTTGGATTAATCATGCAACAAATCAGTTATTTACAAGATCAACTTGGCTTAATGACTTGGCCTCTTCTTATCTGCTCAGCATTAACAGCAATGATCATCGCTGAACGTGTCTTCCAAGTCATGCTCAGCATTGGTGTGGGCAAACGTGCTATTCGTCGTGAGCTTAACCAAATTTCACCAACCAACAGCAAAGAGATTGAAGCGCTTGCTCAGTCGATTTCAGGTAAACGCCCGCTCTTGTACAAGGGCGTGTCAATGTTGCTTGCTCACCACTCTTTCTCAAAAGGGTTACGTGAAGATGCCGCTGGGATCTGGCTACAAGAAAAACGCCACCAGCTTCATGCAGGTTTAAGACTGCTTGGTTTGATCGGCGTGATCAGCCCACTCATCGGCTTGCTTGGTACGGTACTTGGTCTTATTGAGATGTTTAAAGGCGTTGCCGCGACAACAGGCAGCATCACGCCTAATGATTTGGCAGACGGTCTTGGATTAGCAATGCGAACCACAGCAGCAGGTTTGATGATTGCGCTTCCTGCTATTTCTGGTGCTCAGCTACTAGGGCTATGGGCCGATCGAGTGCTGGCTCAATTGGAGCATACATTGAACTATGTGAATGTGTGGCTAGAAGGCATGTCGATTCAAACCAATCAGTCTGATGATACTCAAGGTAAGCCTATCAACAAAACCTCTATCGGTGATGTGAGTCAAGCATGATTAAAACGCCCCACTCATCTCACACACAGAGCCTAGCGCCAGACTTAACACCGCTGCTCGACATCATTTTTATCGTGATGGTTTTTCTACTGCTTACGGCATCGGTAAAGCTGGAATCGCTAGAAGTTGAGCTACCAAGCTCGGATGTTAAAAACGTTTCTGAAGTCCACAAAGACTCGATTAGCGTCAACATCCTAGACCATGCCCCCTACTGGGCGATTAACGGCCAAGAGTATATCAACTGGGAAAACTTCAAGATTGCCTTGTTAGAAGAGACAGGCTCAACGGATAAAAAACCGATCATCATTGGCGCGGATAAAGCCGCCAATGTTGAAAACCTAGTGAAGTTGCTTTCATTCCTTCAAGAGAACGGAATACCAGCGACTCAACTGCTCACGGACGATGGCTAGAACAACACTCAATTTTTATGAGGCCTAGCGTTTATAAAATTTGGCTCCTGATAGCTAAGACCAAATAGACAGAACTAAGCCTCTCTATCGATTCGAACTCACAATGCGAACGGACTGCTCACTGAGTATCTTCGCGATACAAAAAGAAAATATAAAGAACTTATTATGAACAACTTAAACGTGCTCAATAAATTAAAGACCAAGACACATCTCCTTTCAGTTGCCGCTATGAGCCTGGCACTTAGCGCACCCGCAATGGCCAACGACGCTGAACAACCTCGAATCATCAGTGCCGGTAGTGCCGTTACTGAATTGGTTTTGGCATTAGGTGCCGAAGAGCAGTTAGTCGCGATTGATGTGACCAGCCACTTCCCTCAAGGAGAAAACCTGCCAAAGATTGGTTATCACCGAAACCTGTCTGCTGAAGGTCTACTCGCCCTAGAGCCAACCACATTGATTGGCTCGGATGAAATGGGACCAGACAACGCTATCTCTCAATTAAAATCGGCAGGCGTCGATGTAGAGATTGTTAACACTGAAGCAAACGTGGAAGGGCTATTAAAGCGTATCGACCAAATCGCAAAGATCACCCATACCGAAGACCACTCGCAGCAAGTGAAAACCGATGTGAATCAAAAGATCGCAGCACTGAAAGCGAACCAAGTACCAAGCAACGAAGCGAAGAAAGTTCTATTCCTGTTGCTGCATGAAGGTCGCCCTGCCAACGTTGCTGGCGGTGAAACATCACCAAACGCAATCATCGAGTTAGCTGGCGGTATCAACCCTGCCGCTCAGAGCTTAACGTCTTACAAGCCACTTTCAATGGAATCACTCGTTGAGATGCAACCTGATGTCATTTTAGTAAGCGGCCGTAGTTATCAAAAAATGGGCGGCGCAGATGCCATCCTGAAATCACTGCCTATGCTAGCGGCAACGCCTGCAGGTATGAACAAGCAAATCATTACCGTAAATGGCAGTGCTTTGGTTGGCGGGCTTGGCCTAGAAAGCCTCTCTGAAGCAAAGCGTCTAAACGCACTTATCTACCCGCTATAACTCAACCACCCTATTTCTGCTATCGCTAATTCGCTTCCCTCACCAACTGACTCACGCTGTTGTTGAAGGAGGTCGAAGTTAGCGATAGATATTGAGGCCCTTTATGTTGTTACGCTCCGTCCCACTGAAAACGTCGATGTTAGCTCTAGGTGCAACCCTAGCTTTTGTCGCGCTGTACTCGATCACTGTTGGGCCAATGAACATTAGCTTAGCGGACAGCGCCACAAGCTTAATTAAACCAAACAATGATTTAGCCCCCCACATCAACTTAGTGATTCAAGAGATCCGCTTACCTAGAACCATCTTGTGCATGCTGATTGGTGCGATCCTCGCCTTGTGTGGTGCAGTGATGCAGGGTTTGTTTCGAAACCCACTTGCAGAACCTGGCATCATAGGTGTGTCTGCGGGCGCAGCATTAGGTGCTGCACTGGCTATCGTTTTGTTCTCTGAGCTATCGCTTCAATACCCTGCTTTCATGAACTTTGCTGCGGTTCCTGTGTTCGCTTTTCTTGGCGGCGCTTTAACCACGCTGCTGGTGTATAAGCTGGGTACAGGTAAATTCGGCACCTCTGTCACCATCATGTTGTTGGCGGGTGTGGCGATCAGTGCGCTCTCTGGCGCAGGTATTGGCTTCTTGAATTTCATTGCTGATGACCAAATGCTGCGCGATCTTTCATTGTGGTCGATGGGTTCATTGGCGGGCGCTAAGTGGTCAGGAATTTTGCTGGCAGCTGTCACGCTCGTTGGCTTGTTTGTTGTTTTCTACCGCCAAGCGATGTCTCTAAATGCTCTATTACTGGGCGAGTCAGAAGCGCAACACCTTGGTATCCCAGTTCAAAAGCTGAAACGAAAGCTGATTCTACTGACGGCTGCGGGCGTTGGTATCACAGTTAGCCTGTCTGGCATGATTGGTTTTATTGGATTGGTTATCCCACATTTAGGTCGCATGTTGGCAGGCCCTGACCACCGAGTTCTGTTGCCACTATCAGCGGTACTAGGCGCACTGCTGCTAACCGCCGCAGACATGTTCTCACGTGTGGTACTTGCTCCGGCAGAGCTACCTGTAGGTATTGTCACTGCGATTATCGGTGCCCCATTCTTCTTATATCTACTATTTCAACAGAAAGGGAGAATCCTTTAATGTTTCCTTCAGCTTTAAAAGCGACCGATATCGAAGTGAAGTTCGGCAGTAAAGTGATATTAGATGGCGTTTCCATTGAGATTGAAGCGGGAAAGGTAACTACACTGCTTGGGCCAAATGGCGCAGGTAAAAGCACGCTGCTTAAAGCTTTATGCCAAGAGATATCAAGCAACGGCGATATTCAATACTTTGGACACAGCAAAGACAAGTGGCCTTCTCAAAAGTTAGCTAAGCACCTTGCTATGCTTCCTCAACACAGCACCTTGACCTTCCCATTCTTGGCACATGAAGTTGTCGAGCTTGGTGGGATTCCTCTGCAAGAATCCAACAAAAAACTAACTAGCATTGCTAGCCAAAAAATGGATGTTGCTGATGTGACTCACCTGAGTGAAAGGCTTTACCCTTCACTATCAGGCGGTGAAAAGCAGCGAGTGCACTTGGCTCGAGTATTAACTCAGCTTCACCACTCTGGTGACCAATGTATTTTGATGCTTGATGAACCAACCTCTGCACTGGATCTTGCCCACCAGCACAACACCTTAAAGATTGCGAGAGAATTAGCCGATAACCACAATGCCGCGGTTATCGTGGTTTTGCATGATCTCAACTTAGCCGCGCAGTATTCCGATCGATTGGTGGTATTGAAAGATGGCAATTTGGTGTGTGATGGCAAGCCTTGGGATGCACTGAAACCTTCGATGATAGAAGATGTGTATGGTTACAAAAGTATCGTAGAAAAACACCCAACCATGAGCTTCCCTCAGGTTCACCCCGCACAATAAGTCCGATTAAGGAGCGACTCGTTTTGAGTATTCGTTCTTGATAACAATGACGTAATCCTAAGCCTCGATTTGTTCGGGGCTTTTTATTGGCTCACAGCCACTCTCTCGGCTTAAACTCAATTTTATTAATAACCACAACAGCAAGCACCAAAACGACTCACCTTGAGCATTTGAGGCTCTAGAAATGAACTCTACTTGTTAGGGTTACTTAGCTTTTAACACTGAAGAGAAAAACGTACAAGAAGTGAAACTGCAAGCACAAAAAAAGCCCCCGTAGGAGCTTCTTTTATTGAGTGCTGATTATTGGCTCATACGAATCAATGATTTACCAATCAACCACTCTAGTTCTTTACCGCTAGTATCGCCAAACTGAGTTTCAGTCAGCTTGTATAGACGATCAATACCGTTTGCAGCGAACTCATGTGCGCTCTCAGCAGTAACGATATGATGGAAAAGTAAACGTAAGATTGCTAGGAACTCAGCGTCTTCAAGTGCTGCAACCCAGCTAGCTGAAAATGCGTCAAGGCCATTTTCGAAGTCAATGTGTTCCATGAACATCTTGAAAATACGACCGTCTAGAGCAGCAGTAAAATCCGTTTTCTTTGGAAAGTGATGACTTATACCTGTACGAGAAACACCCGTTTGTTGACTCAACGTCGTGTATGACATCTTGTCGTAACCCAATCTTAGTAGCTGGTCTACAACGGCATCCATGATTTTCTGGATCGTGATTTCTGTATCTTCTTTACTACGCTTTGGCATATTCAGGCTCTTCTCTTTGTAAATCCATCTAACTCAATCAAATGAAGTCAGAATGAAAATCGTTATCAGCATTATGTGAGCAAGGTATTTTTTCGCAAGTATTTATAACTAAATTCACACAAATACTATGTACGAACAATTTTACAGTGATGCCTCTTTGGACACTTTGTCTAATTATTCTTCGAAAATCACCTTACAATCCTAAGTCGATAAGTTTAAATAACGACTTAGAATATGAAATACCCAACGAAAAATTCATTGTATAAATACCTATCAAGCGATAGATAGTCTTATAAAATCATTTCTGGCGCAACTAAGTGAATGATATTCTGACATATTAATAACATTCCTTTTCAACAAAACGTGAGGTAAATCACATACATATTTGGCGGAGCGAATATAGATATTCATCAAACACCTTAACAAACAACATAGCATACCAGTATAAATTAGTTCAAAGGTTTTAATTTTTGTAGATACAGTTCAAATTGCTCGTTAGAATAACCTCAGACTTTGTAAGAGGATTATTTATGAGCCAAGATATTGGTAACAACGATGTATGTGAGGCTTGCGGCTGTGCAGGCGAAATCGGGTTCATCATTAAAGAAGGCGACGATGTTGCTGAAGTAACGGTTTACGGAAACTCAAAAGCACTGATTGAAGCTGAGTTTGCTAAGTATGTTGAACTTGCTAAACAAGTGTCTAGCAACGTTGAGTTCGAAGCATCAGAGATGACTGAAGAAAGCACAGAGTTGCACGCTCGCTTTAAATTTGAAGTTAGCGCTGAGAAGATTATTTTTGAACTTAAGACTCGCTCTCTAGCGCGTTAATATAAGCATTTATATGCTTATTAAAAGACGAGTGAATTACTCGTCTTTTTTTAATTGAACCCAAGCCAGTGACCCATTTTGCTCAAAATCGTTTTCTGCAGCGCACTGAATCACTACGCCCCCCACCTCTAACACAGCCCCAATGCTATAAGCCTTGTCATCGTAATAACAAACTCGTTGCTGTTGACCGCCTTGTGTCACCACCACCGCAGCTTTACCGGGCGTTGAAATTACTTTGTTGGCACTCGCAGACATTGAGCCAAACACTGAAGCGGCTATCAGAAAGACCTTAATAATTCGTATATTTACTCTAATCATTAATTTACCTATCATCTTTGCTCCATTCCTCGTTAATCTACCGCCAAATGGGTAAAACACTATGCGAGATTAATTTTTCCATTATAGTGTAAGCGTCTATCGTAATAAGAAGCCTGTTATGCTCAGAATAATTGCACTTATTATTGGTTCCTTAACCATAACAAATGTCAGTGCTGAACCACTCGATCACTATCAAATATTGAACCATCTCGATAATTACGGAAACTTATATCTACGAAATAAGCCTTATACATCACTTCCAACTGGCTTGGTGGTAGATGGTAATCTCAATATAGAGAATACTGCGATCACACGCCTACCCAAAGGGTTAGAAGTGAACGGCAGCCTTAAAGGCTCTAACAGCCAACTCGCTCGAGTCCCGAGCGGGGTTAAGATAAAAGGTTACGTCGACTTGATTGGCAGCCAAATCACCAGCTGGCCAAGAGGTGTAAGAGTGGGCGGCTTTATCAACCTCACCGACACTCCACTGGAAAGGCTACCGAATGGCTTTAGAGTAAAAGGCGATCTGAGCGTGATCCGCACTCCTTTAACCGAGTTACCCAACGGGATCGTGATTGACGGCGACCTTTATATAGGTGGTTCTGGGATTACAACATTCCCCGAGACCATGACAGTCAAAGGCAACATCTATCTGGGCGGCAACACCGTAACCAAATGGCCAACCAATCTAGATCTCGGTGGTGCAGTCGCTCGCTAATTCAGGCTAATGCTCTAATGCTCTAATGCTCTAATGCTCTAATACGTTAATGCTCGATCGCAGCAACAAATGGTGATTCAGAAACAAAAAAGGAGCCCAAGGCTCCTTTTTCAATTCAATCAAGTTGCTAATCAACTAGCAAGCTAACTAACGCTCGTTAACCAATGTTCTTCACTGGGTTGGCGTAGCTATCGATCAAGTACTGACGCGCACCTTGTGGCAGGCTCGACAGTTTAGCTTCAAACTCTTGTTTAACGGCCGCTGTAATCGACTCATCTTCTTTTTCTGCTGCCAGCAAGTTTACTGGGAACAGTTTGTAGTTATCGTGGATCTGACGATCGATCTCTTCAGCAAGCGCTTCAGGCGTATCAAAATCTTGGTCGATAACCTGACCGAAACCAACGTGAACGCGTCCTTTATCACCGATGATGCCTTGAATGATACTTTCGATATCTTCAAACTCACCCTTTTCGTAACTGCCGTTTACGTCTTTTTCGAAAAGCTCTATCGCTTTAGCCGTGTCACATGGGTCGTTCTCGTAAGAAATAGCCACAGGAACAATCTTCAATGACTTCACGTATTCAGGGAAAGCAATTTTTTGCTTACGTCCTTCAACGTGGAACATTTTCAAAATTGCTGGCTCAGTAAAATCGTTACCGTCTTTCGCACGACCTTCCTTTTGAGCGATCCAGATTGAGTTGCCCGTTTCTAGAGAGTGCTTAATGTAAGAAGACAACTGCCCTAGCGCTTTCATCATCTCACGCGGTCCTTTCAAAGAACGCTTTACGATGAAGCTCTTGTTTAAACGCATCAATTCAGTCGCACATGGCTTTTTCAACAGGTTGTCTCCGATAGCGATACGACAAGTCTGATGATTATTTTGATGCAGAGCGTAATTTACTAACGCAGGATCCATAGCAATGTCACGATGGTTTGATACAAACAGATAAGCTTGGTTCGCATCCAGTGACTCGATACCCGTGTACGTCACACCGTTAGTGGTTTTCGCTAACGTGTCGCGTAAGTACTTTTTCACTTCAATCTGAATGGATTCAACGCTAGTCAGCTTGCTCCACTTCATTTTTAAGTACACACGCAAAATCGGGCTCATTAATGCTTTGAACCAAGACGCATGGTTTGAAAAACGGTAGTGCAAGATTGCACTGATAAATTCTTCATCATTAATAAGACGGTTTAGTGCCGCTGGAATTTCATCATCGCCGTAAGGACGAATATCAACATATGGATCGGTTGGAGAGGTCATTTTTTAATTCATATAATAAAAAGCTGGCTCATTCTACGCGTTGTTTTGACTTCTCGCAGCTACAGAGCCCATACTTTTGACAAGGTCAGACCAGAAACATTGAAAATCCCCTGTTATTGTTGGCATTCTTTAAGATTAACGGTAATCTTGACGCCCCAAAATTAAGGTACTATCTATGAACTTCGCTATTGAATATACATCGGCTTACTTTTCACACTTGGTGATCACACCACGCAAGAAAGTACTTAAACATAGCCTTGTATCGGTTCAAAATGGCTTGGTTTTGATTAAGTTAGGCAAACAAGAGTATGCCGTTGAACCAGGACAAAGCGTCTGGATTCCACACGACTGCCTAACGTCACTGACCTACTTTCCAAACACTCAGGTTAACCGTGTCGATTTTTCTGTTCGTTTGACGGATTCATTCCCAAGACAAGCGGGTTACATTACGCAAACCAACCTCTCTTCGGCACTACTAGAAAAACTAGAGCAAACCAAAGCTCGCGCTTCCAATGCCAATAATACGGAACAAGCGTTTAAAGATATGCTTTCTGTATTGAAGCAAGAAGTGTTGTCGTTTAAACCACTGCTTTGTGAAAGTGCTCTTTCTCAGCGATTCAATCAATGGAACATTGATGATTCAAACCTGCCACAAGAGCACACTCTGGTGATGGTGATGCGAGAAGCGAAGAAACGCATGCAGTCAGGTCAAAAACGTTCACTTGTGATTGATGATCTGTTCTCAGGTAAAGAAGAAGAGTTCGAGCAACTGTGTATGCTTGTTTTTGGTGAAGATTTATAGCTTGCCGGAAAGTGAGTGCTGGTATTAAAACTCGCAAGCCAGATACTAAAAAGCCGCAAAAACTGAGTTTTTGCGGCTTTTTTAATTCTTACTATTTAGACGTAGATAGCAATCTATCTGTGTATCTGCCTGTCTAAAATGGCAACTCAACCTGCATCATTAGGTCGGCGTCACGTGAGTTGTGCCAACGATAATCAAAGCGCATACGCGGCTGCCCTTCGACTTTCTCGCCAAAACCGATGCTGAGTTGAAGACCATGATTCATCAACCACTCTTCAGTCGACATATCATATTGCTCATCTTCAAGGTCTTCTGGAAACCACATACCCAAGCCAACATAGTTTGACTCAATGCTTTGTGTCAGCAATGGCGAGTCTTTACTTTGAAGAACCCAATCAGACCAATAGTCCGGTGTGCTTTCCGGTTCATCATCGCTCAGCCCGCTGATTTCCATCATACGTTGGCCAAAAGACTCGATGCTGGTCGAGAAATCTAGACAGTTGTCACTTTCATCAGAAGTCAGCATGATCGAATCTAGGCTAAAAAAATCACACTCAGCATACGCAGGCATACTGCATGCTGCCATGATCAACGTCGCTGGTATCGCGCTCTTTAGCATAGTCCTCTGACCTCTTGATTAGTGAACTTACATTATCTGATACAGTCCACTATCTTGCAACATCTTTGTAACTGACTTTGTACTCAGTTTTGCAACATCGCTTCCACTTATCAGTGCATTACGTATGTCTGTGCTGCGAATTTTCACTTTTTCAGGGCAAGCCATTACAGACCACCGCTCGGTAATATCATCTGATTTATAGAAAGATGAGAACTTAAAGAAGTTATCTGGGCCAATAACAAATGTCAGTTCAGCGTCACGATGTAACTTTTGGAGTTCACTGAGCACTGCATAAGTCGTGACGCTTTCACCTGGAGTAAATAGGCTCTTTTCGATCAAAGAAAGCTCCACTTGATCCAGTGAAAGATCGCTAATAAATGCGTTAACTAACTGACATCTCGTATCAAAGTCTAGCATCTCTTTTCCCCAAGCATGGGCAATACTTGGAACAAGTAGAATTTTGTCAAAGTGAGCCAACGAATCAATCACACTTTTGTGCCCTAAGCTCGGCGGATTAAACGCACTACCGAAAATGGCTATTTTTTCCATTATTTATTACTGCCTTCTCTTTCTAAGCTTGTGCAAAGAGGTTTTTAAATCGGATGATTTAGGTATGATAACACTAGATTTTTAATTTGCTTGCAGGAAAGGAATACGAATGGAACAGTTAATTCGTGACGAAATGCGCGTACTACCTTCAATTGACCCTCACTTCGAAGTGACTCGTCGTGTGGACTTTATCAAAACGAAACTTCAGCAGTCAGGCTGCAAGTCTCTGATCCTTGGTATCAGTGGCGGTGTGGATTCGACAACTTGTGGCCGTTTAGCACAGATGGCCGTGGATAGCCTGAATGAAAACTCTGGCAGCAACGACTACCAATTCATTGCGGTTCGCCTACCTTACGGCGAACAAAAAGATGAAGATGAAGCACAACTTGCTCTCTCTTTCATCCAGCCTTCTCAATCTGTTTCTGTAAACATCAAAGCGGGGGTTGATGGGCTTCACGCAGCATCTCACGTTGCACTTGAAGGTACAGGTTTACTACCAACAGACTCAGCAAAAATCGACTTTGTTAAAGGTAATGTGAAAGCTCGCGCTCGCATGATCGCGCAATACGAAATTGCGGGTTACGTTGGTGGTCTTGTGATTGGTACTGACCACTCAGCAGAAAACATCACTGGCTTCTACACCAAACACGGTGACGGTGCATGTGATTTAGCGCCTTTGTTTGGCCTGAACAAGCGTCAAGTTCGTGAACTTGCAGCAACGCTAGGTGCGCCAGAGCTATTGGTTAAGAAAGTGCCTACTGCCGACCTAGAAGAGCTTGATCCACAGAAAGCCGACGAAGCAGCATTGAACCTTTCTTACGACCAAATCGATGATTTCCTTGAAGGTAAAGAAGTCCCTCAAGACGTGTCAGACCGCTTAGTAGGCATCTACAAAGCAACACAGCACAAGCGTCAACCGATCCCAACGATCTACGATTAATTGTTTGAATTAATCTTAGAATCAAAAAGGCCGGAAGTTCATTTCAGTGAACTTCCGGCCTTTTCTATTCAATGTGCTTTTCTTTCTGGCCTTCCGACCTACCGAGTTAGTCTACAACTTCGATATCAGTTTGAGGCACACTGCAACACGCCAGTATTTGCCCCATGTTGCGTTCATGCTCTTGCAACGCCGGTACATCAGGTTGATGAACTTGCCCAGACTCAAGGGTCACTTTACAAGCACCACAGAAACCCGCGCGACAGCTTGATGCGATAGACACACCTGCCGACTCAGCTTGCTCTAGTAGTGTTGATTGGTTGTTGCCTTCGAACAGGTAGCCGTTAACGCTCAACTGCAGTTGCTTCACCGCTTCTTCCGTTGATTGAGCAACACCAAACGCTTCTTGATGATAATGCTGAGGATTCAGCCCCATTTGAATCAGCAATTTCTTGGCATTATCCATAAAGCCGTCAGGGCCACACACGAATGCTTGGCGCTTATGAAGGTCCTCAATTTTGGCGATATGAGACACACTCAAACGACCTGACAAACCATCCCACTCTTTCGTTGGTTGGCTTAGTGAATAAATCACACTTAGACCAGCATGTTCGCGAGCGATCTTATCAATCTCAGCTTGATAAGGGATATCTTCTTCACTGCTGCATTGGTGATAGAACACCACATCATCAATCTGACCATGGTCGGCTAAGTAACGAAGCATCGACAACATAGGGGTGATGCCGCTTCCCGCTGATAACAGCAGTAATGGATGTGTTGGGTTATCTTCTAAGTAGAATGCGCCATCTGGATTCTGAGCAACTAGCGTGTCACCGACTTGGAAGTGATCATTGAGCCAGTTTGAGATTTGACCATCGTCCACTCGCTTCACGGAAATCGCCAAACGACCTGCGCGTGAAGGGCTAGAAGATAACGTGTAACGACGAGACACTTTCTCGCCATTAATCACCATTTCAATCGGTAGATGCTGCCCCGGCTGATAGCTTGGTAATAAATTGTTCTCTTTCGCTGGCTCTAGCCAAAAGGTTGTGAAGTCGCGAGCGATCTCTTCACGCTCGACGCAAGTTAAGTGCAGTGACTCGACCCAAGAGTCTTCGTAGTGTTCTTTCTCTTTGGTTTCAAGTACCTCAACAACGTCACCCGCTTTCACCAGACCTTCATTTTTCGCCACAAGGTTCTGACCAAAGAAAACGCCACCACGTTCATTGGCTCTGAACGTAGAAAAGGTATTGAGTGGCTCTTTTGTTGCTCTGAATTCGCCGCTCTCAACATCGACTGTCGTTAGGATACAGCGCTCACAAGGCTTCACCGCTTCGAATTCAACCTCACCAATTCGAATGCGCTTCCAACCATCTTCAGCAAACGCTTCAGTGTTTGAGACGACAAAATTGGTGCGGAACTGATCCATGGAATGCGTTTCAGGACTACGGCGATTCAACTCATCAAGCGAAGCTTGGCTGATGATTAACATCGGGTAACCATCGGCGAAACTGACATTCTGACCAAGCTTTTCTCGAACACGATTAGATTGCTCACCACAGAACAGAAGTTCTACGCGAACACCAAGCACATCGCTAAACCAATCATCCGCCTCGTCGTTGGTGGTATACGCAGTGAAGCTATCTTTCCACACTGTTGCAGGCGCTTCTTGCATCTTGAAGTTTGCATATTTTAGGCGCAGCGGTTCTTTGCCTTCGTAAGTAAAAATCAAACCGTCTGGCTGCAAGCTAGAAGACACCTTGACCATTTTAGGGTACTTACGCGCCGTCACCATTGAGCCGTCAGCCAAGGCCAACATAAAACGTCTGTCGAAGGTAAGGCCCTGTTTTTCGACCCAAGCAGAAGAGAGTGCAATCCCACCTACTGATTTAACCGGAAACACATTAATTTGAGATAAGGAGGGCTGTTGACCTGAAAGCTCTTGCTCCAAAGCCTTTTGATCCAAAGGTGACTGCGACATAACGATTCCAATGTTTTGTTGTTTGTCCCAATGCTAACAAATGGTTATAAATAGATAAACTGGCAGGCATTAAACACTTGATACTAAGTAGGCATGATTAAACTAATAGAATGGCATTATGTTCCGGCAAACCTAAAACTCTTGAAACTAACGATGATGCTTTACACACTAAAAGTAACCCGAATTTATTCACGCTATTTTTAAGTAGATCAGCAATATGCTGCACCTTGTTTCGACAATTGACTCAATGAGCCAGGTTTGCCTAAGTGATAGCCCTGAAAATAATCTATGCCCTGCGATTGTGCAAAACGTAAATCTTCATGGTTTTCTATACCTTCAGATAACAATTCAATCTGATACTTCCGAGCTAAAAATCTAAGACGCTCCCAAAAGGTCGAATTATCACTCCGGTTTCTCATTAACGACCGATCTATTTTCACTATGTTCGGTTTAACAACCCTAATCAGTGCTTCACCAGTGTTATAACCACTGCCATAGTCGTCTATCGCGATTTTAATTCCAAGACCACGACATACTCCAAACTGGGACATCATCCTTTTCTCGTCAATGCCAACCGGGTATTGTTCATTCTCAGTAAGCTCAATCCATAAGGTTATACCTAACTTGTTGCATGCTTGCCAAATTGGGGAAATATCACGTAGAAAAGTGAAACTTAAAACGTGATCAGGGGAGATATTAATAGTCAGAAAATCAATCATTTTCTTCTGAGACAATAATTCCTCGGACACTCTTAACAAGAATATTTGAGTAAACCATGCAATCTTCTTAGCGTCTAACAGACAGCGAATTGACGATTCAACATCGTGCCCTTTTTCCCAACGTAACAAAACCTCAGCACCGACAGTTCCATTGCCATTAGTTATCGGTTGAAAAACAGGATAAAACAATCCCTGATTAACATCGTCAATAAGTGCTTCGGCTTGTAAATTTTCAGACAACATATTCGTATTCATAAACAAACCTCTTTTTGTGATTAATCCATACTACAGATCAATAACTAGCAAGGATTAGCATGAACAAATCATATGTAGCTTTACATGCCTACTTCTTAACCGTGAAGACAAACTGCATAAGTAGTTAAACGAACTCCTGTACAAATACACAATGCCGTTTCAAAACGGTAATCTCGAGTCTGTTACTTCTAGATAGGTTATTAAAAACGCCATAAACTATCATAGATGACTATACTTCAATTAGATCAAATTACGCTTAGGGATAATGTATGTTTGGTGACTATTTAAAGGAATTGAGAGTCTCACTAGGTCTTACTCAGAGTGAGCTTGCTGTTAAGTTAAACCTTGCAAATGAAGAGTTTCGCTCTGTAGACGTGGTAACTCTCAGTCGTTGGGAACGAGGAAAAACCAAACCAACACTTGCAAAATGCCTAAGAATCTTGCGTTGTTTACAGGTTGACCTGAGTGACTTTTATGAATTAATACCTAATCCAAACGAAACAAAGCTACTAGACGAGATTGAACAACTTCGTTTTAATAACAGGGTAACGAAGCTTTCATCATTAAGTTATGAAGAGCCACAAGAGCCACAATCAACTTTAATTACTGAGATGCCACTTCTTTTGAAAGATGATGACAAGATACTATCTAGCCTTAAAATCTTTTACGAAACAGCCATCCATACACCGAAGGGTTTTTTCGACATTAATCTATATGACTACCAACAAAACAAACGAGCTATTTTAAAAAGATTTATAACAGAAAGCGGGCAGTTGGTAGGTCACTCAATTAGTTTTATATTCGAAAGTGACTATTTTGACAAAGTTACTCATTCAAAAATCATTGATATCGACCTGACAAAATCTGTCAGTTATAAAAATTCGACTAAGTTATCGGTTTGTAATTATAATCGTTACTCTTCTAATTTCCAGATATTTCGATGTATGTTAGTTTCTCAATTTATAAACCTAATTCACTATTCAAATGTTCAACGTTATTATTTCTTTAGTGCATGGCCTGAAATCGGACAAATTTTAGAGCAACTTGGATTTAAGAAAATAGCATTTGATATTGAGTCAGAAAAAGGAGGTTTTAAATTAGGCAACCGCTCATTCGAACATTGCTTATACGAAATTGATACAGCGACACTTCTTTCTCAACCCGAAATAATAACCCTCATAAAAACAACCCAGTGGGATAACCAATACTCAATCAAAAATCATTAGGCATAGCCAAACAGACTTTAAATTAAGATGCCTACCATCTTAAGTTTCTACACATAATAATACTTCGCCTTATGCAAAAGATTGGAGAAAATTACTGTGTTTGGCGAATACTTAAAAAAATATCGAATCGCGAATAAACTAACACAAAGTCAAGCAGCTACAAAGCTCAACTTACTCGGAGGAGATCTATCGAACATTGATACCGTTACACTTAGTCGATGGGAAAGAGGAACAACTAAACCAACTCTTAGCCGTAGTATTCGTGTTTTGCGAGAATTTACCAACGATCTTGAGCCTTATCTATCTAAAGTTAGTCATTTACAACATCAAGACCCTAGTTCTAAAAATAGAGTTGATCAATTCAATACTCTGATGGAAGAGAAATACCGTAGTTTAAATAACTTGATCGCCAGAGCAAATTATCAGTCAACATCGATGATCGAACACAATCCTGTTTGTGAATGTCCGATTGGAAATTCTAATGATAGTGAGATTGTAAATTCTGTACTTGTTTTTCATGAGAAAACCTCTGATGAGAATATTAAGCATGGACTCTATAAAATCGATTTTTTAAACTATTGCAATGAAAAACGTTTCATTGCCTATAAATATGTCGACAGCGTCACAGGGGAGCTATTAGGACATAACATAGGCACTATATTCACGACAGAAGGTATGATCTCCGAAATTGAAACACTTTCTCAAAAGTCGATTAATGAAATAGATTTAAGAAAAACCGTTCCTTATAATAAAAGCCGAAAATTAGCTTATTTTGCGGTGAGCCAGCATTCGCTGTACGAGCGACCTTTTCGTCTACAATTAAATAGAGAATTCAGGTTTCTAGCAAAACACGCTAACATTACCGACTACTACACAACAGTTGCTATAAAGAGCTCAGCAGAAGTACTCGAAAAAATGGGATTTTCTGTTGTTTCGTACGAGAAAAAATCAACCAACGGTGCAATCAAAATTGGTAAACACTATTATTCTAAAGCTTTAATGCACATAAAAACAAGCCAGCTATTTACTCAACCCGAGTTCTTGAACTTGCTTACAGGCTGTCAAACCTGTTCAAACCCATGCTCAATTAGCTCTCAGTGTTGCTAAGCGGTCTCTTTCCGCGCACATTAACAGGAGTACCAATCCATCGAAAGATAGTTCTGATGGATGAACTCCTGCTTGCTTCAATCTTTCAAAACACAGCTCTACAGTTTTGACATTCGTATTCGATATTATTGAACCAATATACCTCATTATTTTCCCACTTAAATTATCAGTACAATCTATATACTATGTAATTAAGCGATTGAGTATTAAAGCATATGGTAAAAAGTTAGAATCTAATATGCTATGTTCGCTTGACTACATGTCAACCTCACGAACAATTACATCATCTACTTCATTGTTTAGTAATGTTACATAACTGCTCTGAGTCATGCCTCTTACAGCTTTCGTGTTTTGCATGCCATCCACATTCGTTAGACTTTTGTCAGAATAAATTGCTCGTATATCTCCACCGACTCGGCCTAAAAACGTGACATCATCAGCACTAATAGAAGCAATCGCTGAGGTTGCAAAAAATAAAAACGAACATAAAACGACCTTAATATTGACAAACGACTTCATAAACACCTCAAATGTAATTGGTTACATATGAGAGTTTAGCTTATTCGCAGGAAAAAAGAAGTCTAATGCCTACCAGCCACTCTTGCATCCGTGATATTAGATTTGTAAACATTAATTTGTTCAGAAAAGTCCATTCATAATAATCATGATATAGCATGGATACAACCACATCAATTCACCAGACTTATACATATTATGCGCTGGTTAGCTATTTGATGGCAGTTAAACCTTAGGGAGAGACCGAAGAGTAAAACGCTAATACATATCTTGCAAGTCTTCATAGTAGTTTAATGGTTTTACATTAAGAGAATTAAATTTTATCTAACTTCGTAATATTTAATACCTGAACCTAAGATCTGGTATGTAAACCATGATTCTTGGCAACACTTGATTATTCACATCAACGTAAGCTATGTAAGATCATAGATGAATAGTTAGACAGATTTAATCGAGTGCAAAAAAAAAGCATCACCATACCTTATAAGAAATAGGTCTAGTAATACTTTAATATTGATCAGGTTACCGGTAAGAGCTTATTCTAATACTTGGCCAGGAATGATCAAATCAGGATTTTCAATATCATTACTCTCAATGATCTCTTCTAAATCGAAGCCGAACTTTCTACGTAGTTCATATAACCAATCACCTTCTTGTACGACATAAGGTAATGTCGGCTTAACAGCAACTTCGGATATACTGTTAGACATAGTATCGAAGTCACAGTCCGTATCAGTTGGGTCAGATGTGCAATCCGGAGCTTTCGTAATTTCAAGTGACGAAGGGCGAGGTTCAACTTGGTCAGACTCAATCTTACGCTTGCTGTCATTGAAATAATAAGATAATCCAACCACGGCTTCTCGTTGATTTTGCCCAAAATCATCATTCAACGTTTGATTAAGTGCGATACTCGCACCGAAATATTCATTCAAAGCATACTCAGCAAGGTACTCTATTGTTGGATATTTATCTTCAAATCCGACTCCAACCTTTAAATCAATTTCTTCTCCATCATGTATACTATAAAGCAAACCTAAATCAGGTATGTACTCAGAATCATCTAATAATTTATAATGTTTGATACCTAGATTCAATTGAAGTCGGTTATATTGGTAGAGAAAATAAATAGATTGAGAATTCTCAAACATATCTCCATCAAAATTATAGCCATAGTTTGCCCCTACCCCCAAAATATGAGCAGTTGGCTTCTCAGCAACCGCTGCACCGCTGGTTAGTACTAGAAACATAAAAAAAATATTATTAATTAGTCGGTTCACAGGTTCACCTCATAAACAACATTAAACGACCCTTGGTAATTACCTGAACTGAGTGCATTTCCATCGACATCAAAACTAACATCGTATGCTACATCAACTTTGTTACTACCTTCTCCATTCACTGTAATCACTTCTGAATCAGGAAAAGATGCGGTATTAAGTACTCCGTCTTGGACAATCACCTTGTCAGGGCTTTCGCAGCCAATGGCACACGTGATTGTGTAGGGTATCTTTTCTAGCGAGTTATCAATATTTGTAAGCTCATAGTCACCTGACGTAGGGCTAAATGTCATAATAACGCCTGTAGGTAAAGTCCCTAACAAGCTAACATCATACCTCGTTGTACCAGAGATCCTTTTTGTTGCAGTATCATACTGGGGTTCAATATTCCCGTCTCCAAGTACCGTTAATGATTCAAGGATCGCAGCTTGATAATCAATCGTGATAATTAACGTCTCCGGCACTCTGGTATAAGTCATCGTACCGGTTTGACTTGTAAAAAAGTAAGTGGGTGAAAGGTTAATTGATGCCGTAAAAGTTCCAGATCCAACAGGGGCTGCGAACACATCATTACTGATATTAGGCAAAGCGAAAGCAGGTCGATAAAACTTAAAAGGCTCTATTCGGCTTGTTGCTGTGTAACCCATTCGCGACACACACAAAGTCGACTCTTGGCCCACTTTCGCACTCGAACCACTTATATTTGTAGCTGCACACTCATTGGCAACTCCCATTCCCACATTTGACCCGTAGTCTTTTGATGTGAAATAACTAGCCGAGCTACCCAAATTGTACTCAACGCCTAACAACTCCAGGCTGGTGTTAAAACTTTCGCCTGTAGAATGATTAACAAAGCTAACGTTATTAACGGGTTGGTTATCCATCGTTGCGGGATACCACTCTGCCGTTGGTTGCTCTTGCGCTATCGTCCATGCAGATGGAGATATAGCTTCACTACCGAAATAACTATTTGGCGCCGCATTGTTCCAAACCACAGAGTTGTTTGCTGTAATCGTTCCGTATACATCTGCAGCATGGCTACTATCTAAAGCCGTGAATAATAGCGCTATACTAATTAGGCTATTTCTTTTTAATAGTGATATTTTTGTTATAACTGTAATCATGGTTGGCTACCTTAACGGATAACGAATCGACATTTTGCAGGCCTTCTGCTAATTTTATGGTTTTCTTTCGACCAGATAGTATTGTATTAGTTTGTTTACATTTGTTACTAACAGAATTCGGTTTACAGTTATCAAACTGTATGTAGAAAAATGTGTTACCATTATTTTCCACATAAACTTCTGAACCGTTATATTTAACTTTGTAGTCAACATTAGTATTTTTTGCAGGTACAATATAATAAGGAGCATAACCATAATTAATACCAATTATACTTTCTTTTTTATCTCCATCGATAACGCTAGGCATGAAAGTCACTTGATAAACTTTGTCCTTCTCTAAATCATCACAATTAACCTGACATAAATTCTTTACTGATACACGACGTCTTTCCCCCGGATTTAATATCAGTTTATTGGGTAATAGCGCAAGATCCCATAAAGGTAAATTATCTTTTGTTAGCTCTACCTTTTCTAACTCTCCGTTTTCAACCTTTACTTGGCTAACGTTACCTTTTATAAATTCAGGTTCAGTTTTCGAACTAGTCAGAGTAAAAACTCCATTACCATCTTCTCCAGCTATAAGAAGCATTTTATCTATGCTAAATGCATGGCTAAAAGAGGTCGTCATTAATAGTATCGAAGTAAATATTACACGTTGCATAATTTTCTCTATGTTAGTTATAAGCATATGGCGTCATCTCCATATGAACTGCATAATTAATGAGTTCATCAACATACAGTTTGTTTGCCGTAGTTAGTTGCTCAGGAGACTTAGCGAATATATACAAATAACCGCCAAGCTTTTTGTTTATAATTTCAACACCTGAGTTGTTCAGTTTGTTCTGATAGTTCAATACAATATTACTATCCTTGTATTGCCCTAAGTAGTAATAATAAACACCATCAACTAGGGCTATCTGATAACCTTCACTATTTTCTTCGAATGATGGCATACAGAAGTTATTACCTAAATTCAAATTATTAACCGATGATAACTCCGGTATTACACATTGGTTTTCCTTAGATATAATTTTGTAAGGTTGTTTATCTTTCACCTTAAATTGATACACACCTTCAACAAGCTTGTCAGTAGAAACACAACCTCCACCGATACATTCAACTCCGTCTATCGGATTTCCATTTATATCACTAAACGTCGATATAAATGATTTCAACTCAGACAACGACGTATCCAAACGGATAACAGTTCCTGGATAACTAGTAGCCGACGTATAAGACTCACCATTGTTGTAAAAATCAGAGGCTTCCGTATCAAGCTTGAATTCATATTCATAGAACTCTTTTAATGGATATACCGTCAAAGCATCTCCACTAACATAAGCATTGCTTTGTTTTCCATTCTGCTCGGAGTTAACTACCGCCAAGAATTTTCCATCCGAAGACAGTTCCCCTGTATCATTATTCGAAATAAAATAAGAAGATGACTTTTCACTCGTAAACTCTATTCCTTGAGAAGTTATGATATTACTTGTACCAATATATGCAGAAACACTTGTATTACTACTTGAATTGATATAGGCATAAGAGTTTGAGTCAATATGTTTATTCTTATAATTTGCAGACAATGATAAATCGGCACTGCTTTGGTCTTCAGTAGAATCTTGATAATAAAGTCCCGCAGAGCTTGATACATTTAGATTGTTTCTGTTAATTAGACTGCTTGAGACTGTATCTCTATGCGATAGCGCAACATCACCACTATCATCTATTTGTGCTTGTGTACTATGTGTGTATGTGTTTTCCTGGCCTATTGGAATAATTATTGAGGCCATAACACCATAATTTATATCGCTCGATTCACTTGCTGATAACTCTAAGTTCACCTTTGAGTCAAGTGGTAATGATGATATCTGCACGCCACTTCTTGCAGACCAACTTTCTGATTCATTATTATAACCATTACTAAAATCTTTATATTGGTTTTTTGTTAATATACCCGATATATATGATGATATATTTCTCGTTAAGTACTTGTTGTAATTTACTGATAATGATGTATAGTTCGAGTTACTGAATAAAAGTTGAGACAAACTAATATCTCCAATACTATTATCATTTTCACTATCAAATTTTGTGTAAGATACACTTAAGTTATAAATCCCCACATCAAAATTATAAAAACTAGATCCATCGTCAAATAATCCTGTTACTGCCGATATTCTGGACACTTCCCCTAAAGATAAGTGACCACCAACATAATTATAATTATCTTCCCCTGTAATAAACGAACCTGCACCCAGTGCAAAAAAATCCGTAACTTGATAGCTCAATTTCCCATTGGTGAACATTGGACTTTCATAATTATCATAAGCAAAGTTGATGGATTTCTGGTCAAAATCGTCCTCTAGTCCCGTATTCGTCAGGTCTCTTGATAAATAACCGGCTGTAATATGATAATCTAGTTCGCCGGTTTTAATCGACGAAGAGCTTGTATTGACTATCAACCTATCTTCTGTGTAAAACTCTTCACTGCCATCAAATATTCGAATTGTCGCAGTATAAGTACCAGATGGTAGCTCGTTATAGTCAAAGTATTCTTGCCCTGCATCCACATTACGACTTAATAGAACACGGCCTCTATCATCATTAATTTCTAGTCGACCAGCTCTTGAAATGTTCAAATATACTCGTCTAGAATTAGGAGATGATTTTTTTACTAGCTCTCTCGTCGATCCAATCGACAACATGTAACCAGAAGTTTTGCTGCCATTTTCTAAAAACTGAGTACTATTCCAAGAGCGTTCTTGGTATTTATACCCGACAGAGAAACGAGTATTACCACCAACATAGTTATACGATGAGTCATCCGAACTGAAACCATTGACCTCACTAAAGTTTAGATCATTATGCAAATAGCCATACTTGCCAAAACCTGCATAATTTTCATGTTGATAAGAATAAGACGATGTATAATCAGTGTTGTCGCTATAAGAACCAGATAGATTCAAACCATGTGACATAATGATCGCGTTTTGATCGATCTCTTCTTTTACAAATTTTATTTCTGACTCTTCTATTATCTCAGTTAAGAATTGTGAGTTAACATGAATAATCAATGATTGGCTATCTGGCACATAAACAAAATCATATAAATCAGGTAGTAGACCACATTCACTTCGATAACCTTTACAATCTAGGCTCGATTCAACCCCATTTACCAGTGTTGTTGCCATCGCATCGCTAACATCTTTCTCAATACCAAGTTCATTCGCCAATGCTTGTGCTACAAGTTGTTTTTGTGAAGTGGGAATTCTTACTTCATCACCCGAGATGAAAGCTTCCGAATAGAATAATTTGTTGTTATCAGCCGAGAGAATTAGTGGCATTCTTATCAACTTCTCTTCAAACATATCTTCAAATCCATCTGGAATATTTGCGACGGATTTTGAACTATATATTATGGCCAAGAAAAATATGATAATTAAGTTTAAACCAAACCAAAGTCTAATAAACATTATAGTTGAAGCTCCACATTGAACGTAATACGACCATTGCAATCTAATGGCTCATCACTCGGTATATTTTTATTTGTCACTAATTCAAATTCATTGGTAGAGTTTTCATATTCAGTATTTTTAATATTATTAAATTCAAAGTTTGGTATATCTAAAATATCAGAGTAATGTTTTCTATCGATATAGAGATCGACAAAATCATCATACATAGTCTCACCGCTATCGTTGAGAACACATTTAGAAGTGAACTCTGATATGTTATAACTGTATTCAAACGAATCCCCAGTGCTTGTTGGTATATTAGTTCTAATATAAGAATAAAAACGCCCATTTAGAAAGGTTTCGTTCTCACTATCATACTTCAGTGCAATAAACTCATCAGATAAATCTACACTTATAGAATAGTCATACAAATTCGCTCTATTTATTTGTGTATTTACTGGAAATGAATAGCTTTCATAGCCAAAGCTATTGAAACTAAAAATAACAAGCAATAATAGAAAGAAATAATTTATATAGATATTCATTTTCATCAGCCTCGAAAAACAAGGCACTTAATTAATTAAGTGCCTATCAAATAATGAGATTTTTTCTTATGGCAAAGTTGCAATCATATCAACGTTAACGATAACTTCTGAACCAGCAATATCATCTGGAGTTGAGTGTGCTGTATCGTTAGCAACATACAGTTGAATCGTATCGCCTGCTGAAAGTTGAGTTGAAGCTAAGTAGTCAGCTGCAGTAAGTTCCGTCGCTGAAAGGTTATCGCCAACGACAATGTTAGGCTGTACTTCACCCATTGAAGCTGGAAGCACATTTACTTGTGATACCGTCCAGTTAGCTGGAGTTAAAGCCCCAAGCACAGCCCCCGTGTAGTCATGCGCTTCCAAAACAACTGGTTTAGTCGTTGTGAACGTACCGTCAGCGTTCACCTGTAACGTACCAACAAAAGAAGCAGAGTCTTCACTACCGCCCGCACCAGTAACAATGATGTCACCGTTGGATACAAAACCAGGAACAAAGCCGCTGAATACTGCAGAACCAACAGAGGTATCGCCAGGTGCAGCAAAAGCCGGAACAACAGCAATTGCAGACAATAATGTAATGAGTGTTAATTTTTTCATTTTATTTCCTTTAATATAATATAAGCATTGCGTTAGCCTCTTGCTAAACAACGGGTATATAATATTAAAATAACTACGTTTTAGGTTAGCACGTTGGAATTATTTATAATTAAATATGCCTAGTCGATATATCGCCGACTAGTTCATTTATCTAGGGAATAAGATCTGTACAATAAATACTTTCAGTTACACTAAATTGGATATCATAATAACCATTATCAAACTTTGAGAAAGGTGTTTCAATTGGATATGAGAAGGGGTAACGCTGGTGACTATCTGAGTTATAAAAATGAGCATCATAACTATTTTATTATATTGCTTTATATAATATTAATTATGACCATCACAAGTTAAACTACCTAAATCGTAACCTAAGTTATTATAATCTAGCGTTTAATTTACAAGTGATGTCTTTAGTTGGGGAAATAGAGTGAGACGGAGAATTTACCTTGCGGTTATTAATTAATAAATATCAACATGACAATAACACGTAAATAATTCGCATTAAAAATGCCAGTAACATCGCTACTGGCTTACTAAAGATTTTCAACCTACTTTAAAGGGAGACAGACTCATAACTATCATCTATAGCATGATAAAAAAACGTGTACTTGGCTACCAAAGTAATTAAAGTCGGCCTCAGGAGTATCTTCAGGACCTCTATAATACGTGATACCACCGTTTTCACTGGTTGGTTCCGCGTAATTATTAATGTAAAACTTATAGAGCAAACCATTTCCTCGGAACCAAAACTCATCTAGGTAACCGAAATGTGAATATATACGACCTGAAGGTATGGCTTTATATGCAGGGTCTGCATTCCAAGCGCTAGCAAACCGAAGTGCAATAGTTGACGAGTCAAATTCTTTCCACCCACCACCATCGAAGTTTATTGATGAGCAGTAATATTGAGTCTGGCTGCTATCATATCCAGACTCTATAAAGTTCGCGTCATCTGCGTTATACCCATAACTGTTGAGTAACGAATACGTATAATCGGCAGTATCATTCGGAGCAAAAATCGAAGTATTATTATCACTATAGCGGAGTACTTGTTCTCTCGTTAACAACGGAAGAAATTCACTTCCTTCATATGAAGTTATACCCAAAGGTGCGAGTAAAGTAACGTTCAAGTTATCACAAAATGAGTCATAGCAAGCTTCAATATTAACATTAAATTGAGGTTCAGTATTTGCGGTAGAATACGCTGTCAAGATACCTGTATGTTCATCAAAGGTACTAATGTTCAACTCAGTTACTGTCCAATTGACATATTCGGCTGGAACTTGTTCCATTTGGCCAATTGAGTTAGTTATAGTCGCCTGATATAATTCATGTTTATCTAGCTCTAAGTCACGTTGAATCGAAGTCACACCATTTAAACTGATAGATACTGGGGTGATTTCTGGGATATACTCAGTATTAGTACAAAGAACATAATTTACCTCTTCATTATTACTAGCAGTGACTGAACCATCAAATAGATTGACTAGTGTTGTGGTAGTTTCATCAACCTGGTCACTAGTCCAATACGGTTTGTCATTTGGATATCTATAGTCTGTAAATATTTGACCATCAGGCTTCCAAGCATAAAGTTCTTGCAAATCTACTTGATTCGGTAAAAAAGCACCTCTTGCAGTACAAATTGCTTCAGCAACACCTTTCGAATGCGCTACGGTTGTTACATTATCGACGGCATTGGTGCCATCTCCTGTTCCTATTATTTCGAATTCAATACTCGCAGTTTCTGCCTGCTCCATAGTTAAAGGTGGAGTAACAGATTGATATACATTGCCTTCATTAAAAACAATTATCGGGTATAAGTCTTCGGATTTTAACTTTATTATCCCGGTGGCAAAGCCTCCTTTGTTATCAGAGACAACGTAAGTGATATTGTGATAGCCAGAATTAGAAGTAGTAAACGTGAAAATAGTGTCATTGAACAGATTACCATCTAAGTTAGCATCTTCTATAATGGCAACATCAGCATCGTAAGCATAGACATCAATTAATTGTAATGAATCACCATTAGGATCAGAAATGAGACTCAAAACGTCAATTGTGACCGTTTTCCCGTATGGAACTTCTGACACTATTTTTAAGGTATCAGGATCGGTAAATGTCTGTATATATGTAGAGTTAGCTATTGGAGCACCATTTACTGTTGTTGAAACTGCAATATCCAGGCTACCACTAAGAACATTTACTCCATCACTATAGCTATATAAAACCCTCTCAACTCCAGATTCAAGTCCAGCACCTGGAGTATACTCTATAACGTTATTCGCGGGATCAGATACTGCTGATGAAAGCGTTGAATCGCTATTAGGCAAAGTTAGCGTCATACTAAGTGTATAGCGACTCGTGTCGACCTCGTACCCCAAATTTGCTAACTCGTCCTTCACGTTCACCGAAATGGGTGTTCCAGTTGAAGTTGCAGATGATATGGGTATTAATTGTTCACTGTTTTCAGCTATAGCGATTCGAGCTGTAGCCTCACTATAGCCATCATAAGATATCGCTGTTGACATTCTTGACACAGAGGATCCAACACGAAATCGGTAGTCACATAGGTTTACTTGCGTTGCTTTAATATAAAAACCATTTTGGTCGTTAGAAACCACATCGCAATGATAGTCAGAATTAAGGGATTCAACATTCAGCAGAGCAACAGGTGTCCCATCAGAACTTTCCATATTGTTGGAGAGATCAACATAAAAAGTTTCACGAGGTTTAGTGTGCTGCATGGTATCTTGAACGGAGTAAAGTACGTTCGATTGAGCTGGCCTATCTGGGCTATCTGGGCTCGAAGTAGAACCAACTCCTGAATCACCATTACAACCTGAAACAGCCAAGATTAAAGCTACCTGTAACAAATTAGCCTTCTTTGACAACACATCTAACATATCGTTTGACCTTTTTAAAATTTAACCTTGTAGCATACGAATTCTACATTCGATTGCGATGTTATCTTTTTGCAACTGGATATGTTTAGCAAATATGCAAAATTGACTCTTGGAAATGCCTAGTCATAAAATCACGGCCAAACTTCAAATGATTAAATGTATATCTTGATGGGAATACTGATTATAAGCATTTGGTTATAAATAGATAAACTGGTAGGCATTAAACACTTGATACTAGGCTAGTATCTTGAGATGTTTAGCTTTCTATCTTGATACATTAAGGCAGCAATGCAGTAACACTCTCGAGACGTTCTATAATATGAACACGTTTACCGCATTGAACTTTCATTGAATAAAAAGGATTTATCATGAACAAACTCGTCATTATCATCTTATGTGTACTGCTTCCGCCTGTTGGCGTGTTCTTCGCTCGCGGCGCCGGGAAAGATTTGGTGATTAATATCATTCTTACTTTCTTCTTCTGGGTTCCAGGAATGATCCATGGTCTGTGGGTAGCCACCCGCTAACCCTTATTAACAAATAGATACCGAATAAAATATCCATAAAAACAAGCTCCTAGCCATGAAGAGTTAAAAATAGGATGAAATGAAAGTACTTTTCCACTATCATCCTGTCGCCTAAACGTAAGCGATTGCTTTCACAGATTTCGCTGAGTTTAGGCTCCAACTACATAACACTTCAAATGGTGGGAGCCTTCAATGACACAACTTACGATTACTCGTCCTGACGACTGGCACGTTCATCTACGCGATGGCGAAGTATTAAAAGATACAGTTCGCGATATCAGCCGTTACAATGGTCGAGCGTTAATCATGCCAAATACCATCCCACCGGTAACCGATACCGAAATGGCTCTTGCTTACCGTGAACGCATCATGGCAGAGCAGCCAAGTGAACAATTCCAGCCTCTAATGGCACTTTACCTGACAGACAACACAACACCTGATGAAATTCGTAAAGCGAAAGAATCTGGCGCTGTTGTAGCAGCGAAGCTATACCCTGCTGGCGCGACGACTAACTCTGATTCAGGTGTAACTTCAGCTCAAAAGATTTACCACGTACTCGAAGCAATGCAAGAAGTGGGTATGTTGCTGCTGGTACACGGTGAAGTAACGGCTCACGATGTTGATATCTTTGACCGTGAAAAAGAGTTCCTAGACACAGTTCTAGCACCGATTGTTAACGACTTCCCTAACCTGAAGATCGTTCTAGAGCACATCACGACGGCAGATGCTGCGACTTTCGTTAAGAACGCTAACGAGAACGTAGCGGCAACCATTACTGCTCACCACTTGCTTTATAACCGCAACCACATGTTGGTTGGCGGCATTAAGCCACATTTCTACTGCCTACCTATCCTTAAGCGCAACACACACCAGTTAGCACTTATTGAAGCAGCAACAAGCGGTAGCAAGAAGTTCTTCTTGGGTACAGACTCTGCACCACACGCTAAAGGTGCAAAAGAGTCAGCGTGTGGTTGTGCAGGTTCTTACACAGCGCACGCTGCGGTTGAACTGTACGCTGAAGTATTCGATTTAGAAGGCAAGATTGAGAACCTAGAAGCATTCGCGAGCCACAATGGCCCAGACTTCTACGGCATGCCACGTAACTCAGATACAATTACGCTCGTTAAAGAAGAGTGGAATGTTGCTGAAACGATCCCTTTCGGTTCAGACATCGTTGTGCCAATCCGTGGCGGCGAGGCGATTGCTTGGTCTGTAAAATAAGCACTTGGGCTGTTAAATAAACACCCTCCATTTAGCAAAAAGGGTCACCATAGTAATTATGGTGACCCTTTTTTGTTTCGATAAAAGACTGTCTTATTCCCAGCAGTAATTTAACGATTACTTACCGCGAATTTTTCCGATAGCAGTCCAAATAGCAACGACAATCAATCCAGATAAAACCCCAATCACACCATTTAATAGCGTTGGTACCACCGCAGTCGCAATCGTATGTCCACTGAAGTCCATAATAATCGGTTCAATTAAGTGATGAATTGCTGGAACGTTGTGTACCACAATACCGCCGCCAACCAAGAACATCGCAGCCGTGCCGACAACCGCAAGCATCTTCATTAGCTTTGGTGCAAATGCGACTAACCCATTACCCAATCGGGTTTTAATGGCACTCCCATTTGATGTGCGTTGGAGATAGAAACCTAAATCATCCAGCTTAACGATCCCTGCCACTAAGCCATAAACACCAATCGTCATCACAACCGCTATCAAACTCACCACAAGAATCTGAGTCACGATACTTGTACCCGTTACGGTACCCAGCGCAATTACAATGATTTCCGCAGATAAGATGAAGTCGGTACGAATTGCGCCTGAGACCTTTCGCTTCTCATACTCTTCAACAGATTCACCCGAGCTGCTTTCCTCATCTTTCTCTTCGTGTTGATGAGCATGAGGAAAAAGCTTTTCTAAGATTTTCTCTGCCCCTTCAAAACAAAGAAACAGACCACCAATCACCAGTAGTGGCATGATCAACCAAGGAATGAATGCACTGATCAATAGTGCTGCCGGAACCAAAATCAGCTTGTTTTTAAATGAGCCTTTTGCGACCGCCCATACCACTGGGATTTCTCTTTCAGCAGAAACACCGGATACCTGCTGGGCGTTAAGGGCTAAATCGTCACCTAATACGCCTGCGGTTTTTTTAGCGGCTACCTTAGACATCAATGCGACATCATCCAACACGGTTGCAATGTCATCTAACAGTGTTAGTAAACTTGCTCCAGCCATTTTGTTGTCTCTTTATAAAGAATTGAACCATCAATAAAATGTAACACCATCAATTCACTCATCAAAGTTATGAGTCTGTAAAAAATAAAGTCACAAGTTGTGTTTTCTATTGCTGTCTCTGTTAGACAGGAATAATCTGTCTTAATCTTTCACGAACATAAAAGAAAAAGTATAGATGAAAAGTGAATCTACCTACCCGATTGGTAAGCCAGGGCAAAAATGGCAACAAGCAGAACGTGAAGCATGGTTAGCTCAACGAACGGTTAAGCGTGAATACCAGCAAGAAGTTGTACCAAAGATTAAAGCACTTGCAGACCGCTTTGACATCGAACAATACGGCGCACTGAGCTACGACGAAGCTCGCTTCCCACTCTTCGCTATCAAGAGCAAAAACTGGGACGAGTCAAAGCCGACGATTCTGGTGACAGGTGGTGTTCACGGTTACGAAACCAGTGGCGTGCATGGCGCGATCAAATTCGCTGCGACTCAAGCAGAAAAATACACGGCGCACTTCAACATTGTTGTCGCACCTTGTGTGAGCCCTTGGGGCTACGAAGTGATCAACCGCTGGAATCCAAATGCTGTTGATCCAAACCGCTCTTTCTACGACGGTACGCCAGCAGAAGAATCAGCAAACCTACGAGCTCTAGTAGCGTCTCTGCCAGAAGTATTGGTTCACGTTGACCTGCATGAGACGACTGACTCTGATGAAACTGAATTCCGACCTGCACTCGCAGCTCGTGATGGCATTGAGTACATCGAAGGTATGATCCCAGACGGTTTCTACACTGTTGGCGATACTGAAAACCCACAACCTGAATTCCAAGCTGCTGTCATCGCTTCAGTTGAAAAAGTAACCCACATTGCGCCTGCGGATGACGAAGGCAAGATCATTGGTTCAGACGTCACTCAACACGGCGTGATCAACTACCCAATGAAGAAGCTTGGCTTATGTGGCGGCGTGACTGACTGTAAGTACGGTACAACCACAGAGGTTTACCCAGACAGTGACAAAGTAACAGACGAAGAGTGTAATGATGCTCAAGTTGCTGCTGTTGTTGGTGCTTTAGATTACGTTATTCAGCACGAATTGAACGCATAAGCTCATACCCGCTAATAACTAGAACCGAGCACCTAGAACTAAGAACGAAAAGAGCCACAAGTGATGATTCACTTGTGGCTCTTTTTTATCTGGTCTCTGATTTCTTCCTAGGCATAAAAAACTCTCTTGCACCAAGTACAAGAGAGCTTTGAATCATGCTGAGTAAAGTAAATCTCTATCTAGCGACTTACTTAATTCACGATTTATTTTGTAGTTTGAGTTACGGTTTCTTGCCCTTTACCGACTTCTGTCAGTAGGCCTTTCAACAAGCTCACGCAACCAATCAAAAGAATGATCGTAAACGGCAGTGCTGCAATAATCGTAATAGATTGCAGAGCTTGGATTGATTGAGTACCACCAATCCACAGCATCACCATCGCGATAGCACCTGAGATAACCGCCCAAACGACTTTCTGTTTCACTGGCACTTCTAATTTACCACCCGCCGTCATGCCATCGATAACGATAGAACCTGAGTCCAACGTTGTAACGAAGAACACGATGATCAGCGCGACTGCGAGAACAGACAGAATGCTACCGAACGAGTAAGCATCTAGCATGTAAAACAAGCTTAGAGATACATCTGTAATGCCTTGGTCGAGGCCAAGTTGCCCCACCTGATTAATCACTTGCTCGATAGCTACGCCACCGAAGATAGACATCCAAGCTGAAGTCACCAATGTTGGGATAATCAATACGCAAAGTAGGAATTCACGAACCGTACGGCCTTTAGAAATACGCGCTACGAACATACCGAAGAAAGGTGCATACGCTACCCACCATGCCCAGTAGAACACAGTCCAACCATGCAGCCATGTTGTGTCTTCACGACCCGCACTTTGGCTCAAAGCTACGATATTTTTCACATAGCCCGTTGCCGCCGTTGCCATTGAATCAAGCACAGTTGTGAAATTCAATACAGCGATAAGACCAAGGAATATGAATGCAATAACCATGTTCAGGTTACTTAGGAACTTAACACCACCGTCCATACCACGTAGTACAGAGATGATCGCCAAGCCCATGATCAGAACGATGATAGATTGCTGAAGGAAGATGTTGTTTTCCAAGCCGAACACGTGGCTAATACCACTTGCTGCTTGTGTACCACCTAAGCCCAATGAAGTCGCAAGGCCAAACAGAGTAACCAGTACGGTTAGAACATCGATTACATCACCAGTTTTGCCCCACACACGCTCACCCAGAATTGGGTAAAACACAGAACGCATTGATAGCGGTAAGCCTTTGTTATAAACAAAGTACGCCAGACAAAGCGCCGTCATGCCATAGATAGCCCATGCATGAAAACCCCAGTGGAATACGGTTGCGCCTAGCGCCAGTTCACGACCAGCGGCTGTGAAAGGTTCTGCGTCTAATGGCGTTCCGAACCAGTTAGTGAAGAACGCAGTTGGCTCTGCAACACCCCAGAAGATAAGTCCAATACCCATACCTGCTGCGAATAACATCGCAATCCAAGATGACATTGAATAGTCCGCCGTCGCGTCTTCACCACCTAAACGGATTTTACCCAACGGTGAAAAAGCAAGAACTACAGCAAACGCTAGCATGATGTTAGCTCCCCACATAAACAGGAAGTCAAACTTTGATAGAACAGCACCCTTAATAGAATCAATTGCAGCTTTAGCATCTGCAGGAGGAAGAGCAAGAAGAGTGATGATGAAGAGAAGAGATAAGCCTACTGAGGCTACGAAGACTGTGTTATGGACATCCATGCCCCATTTACTGACGTTATCTTGACCAACTTGATAGTCAGTAGAATCAATACTGTATTTTTTTGATTTAAAACTCATAAATTATGATGTTCGCATATCCGAATCAACGAATATAAGGACGCTCTCCGTATCCAATTACTACTTGATTGGCTCGCCGAACCGCCTAAATAAAAGGCAATAAAAATCACAATAGTTAGTGACAAATGGACTTACTGGCTCAATCCCAAGGCGCACATTATAGCACAGCTCAAAGCATTTTGACTGAGTTTTAGCTCAATAGTCACCCAAACCACCGTTGATAGTGATAGTTAACCCAATAAAAACAGAATAAAACAAAAAAATAAAAACCTTCAAATACAACAATTTAAATTAAAATGACGCACCGTAAAATCACATCCAAACTTTTTGCAGATAATTTTAATAATCACCCAATTTACTTATAGCTCTAATAAAAAAGCCCCGCTATAGGGGCGGGGAAAGTTACCAAAGGTAAAAGAGAAATCAGTGCTCAAATGTCAGTGCTGCATCTCACAGATCAGCACTGCACATTTCAAAGACAGTTCGTTAGATTGCGAAGCAAAAACCTAGGTTATAGTCTTCACCATTTTTCGCAGTGAACTCTTTGTCTTCACTTGATGCATTCGGGCGGCCACTTTCATCGCCTTTTACTAAGCTCACCCAGTGACGGATGCCAGAAGAACGGCTCGCCTCAGTTTGACCAAACGTGGTGCACGTCTCTAATTGGATATCTTGAATATCAACCAACTCCAGGCGGCCAGTGCCTTTACGAGCACCGATTGTCACTTCAACGTGCGTACCGCTTTCATCACGGAATAGGATTGCTGAAGGCTTAGATTTATCACCTGTGTAAGCCACAAAGTGTTTAGCGCGTTTCAAACCTGTGTGTTCACCGTTTTTGAAATAAACCTGAACGTGTCGGTAGTCAATCTCGTAGCTCACTACATCTTCGTGAGAACCAGACTCGAGAGGGAATAGAGTATCAAGCAACTGTTTCGCCATTTTCTGCTTTTCGAGTTGCTTGTCTGCTTTCACCATTTCGACGGCAAAGACAGCTTCAGCAATAAAAGTTGAATGGTTTCTGTGAAGTTCTGTTTTGTCTAGTGTCAGCATATTCATAGTCTATCCCTCGTACGGCTTTAAATTTCATTAAGGTCAAACATCCCAATTGACCCTTTTCAAAATTGTTCTTTACTGTGTGGTTTCCATGTTTTTCATACTACTGTTATTTTTGAAACAATTTCACAACAAAAATTACACAGTGTGAATTTTACTAAATTGCTTTTTTACACAAACCGGCATTTCGAGCCCCCAGCCCTTTATTTAACTGGGTTGAGGGTTCCGTAGAAACGCGTTTACGTGTTGTTTGAATTTGTGTAATAACCCACCCCAACCAACTTATTGTCGATAATTCGATAGTAAGTGTGCTTAGTTTCCACTTTGCTCGACAGCGGATTTAACCATCGATAGGTGTAAACGCCACGACCATTTTCTTTGGCTCGATTTAACATCTCAGTGAGAATTGGCTTATCGTCTGGGCTTAGATTTTTACGCTGATTTTTCCATCTTTCAGAGTAAACACGTCGACCATGCGAGCTTCGATGATGCTGCCATCCGGGTTCGTAGCAGAAAACGTTGATTCACTCACCGCGCGGTCACCGCACACAAAGTGGACAGGGTCGCTCCAAGCTGCATCTGGAAAGTTCTGCCAAACCAATTCAAAGCTATTTCGAACCGCTTCGTACCCTTCGATAGTGTTTCCAAGCAAGCCTTCTCCTGCCACCGTGTGGAATACACTGTCTTCTGTCATGAAAGACATCAGCGCTTCAATATCATGGTTATTCCACGCATCACTGAATGACTGTAAAAAGGCGGTGTCGACTTGGTTTTCCAGCACGAATGTCGATGCATTGGTTTGCATATTCATATTCCAGAATCCTTTATGTTTTCGTTATTGGTTTAAATTTCAGTAGCTTTGCGCCACTTTTTTATTAGAGTGTTTAAACTAGATTTGTAAAAATTTAACAACTTGATAACAAGATTCATCACTCTAACTTCGAGTTACTTTATAAACAATCTTTAAGCTCACAGATTTCATCTTTTTATAAATTAATTGGTGTTCTAATTTTATTTATCTCGTAATCACTAGATCTATATGAGCTCTAAATAAAATCAGTAGAAATATTAGACTTTAGTCGAAGTCAAAATCTTGATGGTACTTTCGGCCATACTGCTCAAGTTTACGGTTATGGGTATTCACTTGTAATTCAATATTCCCCTCACCTTTATTAATAACTTGATTGTTATCTATATGGGCTTCATTTTTTATATCGGTTAGCTTCTCTTCGATATAATCAGTCGGTTCATTTAAAACGTTCATGGATATTAACTCCTTTATCAGGTTTACTTTTACTGATGGAAGAATATGAACGGACACTAGACCGTTTGAATATTCTTTCTCATCGTACAGAGGCTGAATGGCATCATTGCCACCTTCCTTAAATGGGTGAATGGAATACCACTTGTCCTTGCGCGGCTCTTGCTGATCGCAATCCGCCACATTAAATATCTGAGTTTTGTTGATATTACACGGCGAGCTAAAAACACTAACCCGCTGATAATCAATAGCTTTAATTATGTTTATGCAGTCTTTACTTTGGCTGTGACACACCGACCAAAGCGCATTTAACAGGTTATCGGTCCATTCCAGTAAACGGGTGGGAAAGCCCTGCTTTTTGGCTAAACACATCAATAACCAGTCATTTATGTCGTTAGAACTCAGCGAGTGACCACCGTAAACTCTCACTGTTGAAAGCAACTCTTGTTCGACACGGCGTATGTTCTTACGATTGGAACGGCCTAAACTTGGCATTAGATTACTGTTTTCATAATCACACACGTTATACATCAAACCACGTTGGTCACTGCATTCATTCATTAATGAATTAATTATTTTATACAGCTCTTCGAGTGAGCTTATATAACGTTTATTGTTCACAGCATGCATGTAATAGGTCACTTAATTTAAATTTATTACAATTAAAAATTAACTATCATGGTTAATCAGTATCGTTACGAATGATTTTAAAAATGACAATAGGTATATGTCTTTATCAATGGCCATATATCCTCATCAATAACTAACAGTTATAAAACCATTAACTAAGGAGCAATTAGCTAAGGGTCGATTAATAAGGAACGACAAAGTTTATATAACTAAAACCACTTATATGTACAACAGCCATTTAATTCATGTTCTAACGTTTGACTAAGGATTATTGAAATACGGGTTGCCGGTATTCACTTAAGTACATTGCCAATACCCGTTAATATTGCCCGACCACATTCTCGATTGCACTTTCTCTAACACTCTCGAAAATACCGTGGCCGGACAAACTTCCTACGACTTATACGTAATCTTTGTATTTATCTAGGAAACGAACCGGTGTTGATAGCGCATCTCGGCGGAACGGGTCGCCCAACTCCTGAGTACACATGATTTCAATGATGGTTGTTTTGCCTTCGTTCATCTGCATGTCGATGGCTTTTTGCAAGGTTGGACCTACATCTTCTAGCTTATCAACCGTGATACCTTCAGCGCCCATTGCTCGTGCGATTTCAGCAAAGCTTTGGTTATCTAGCTCACCGGCAACAAAGCGTCGGTTGTAGAAGTCGACTTGGTTCTTCTTCTCTGCACCCCATTGACGGTTGTGGAATACCACGGCTGTCACTGGAATGTTATGACGAACACATGTCATGGTTTCCATCAGGCTCATGCCCCACGCACCGTCGCCTGCATAAGAGATAGCTGGGCGATGAGGTGCTGCTGCTTTCGCGCCAATGATGGTCGGGAACGCGTAACCACAGTTACCAAAACTCATTGCCGCAAAGAAACTACGTGGTTTTTCAAAGCGTAAGTAGCTGTTTGCCACCGAGTTGATGTTACCGATATCGGTTGAGACCATTACGTCTTCTGGCATCGCTTTTTCTAGCTCACGCAATACTTGGCGCGGGTGAAGGTATTCACCACCAGAGAACGGAGTCTCGTGTGAGTTTTCTTCAATCATATCCAAGCTGAACGAGTCACGTTCGTGTGTCCACTCATCAAGCTCTTTTTCCCAAAGTGCTTTCTCTGTTGCGACCGTGTCTTGACGAGCGCCTTTATTGTCATCACACAACAATGCACGGCCTTCCAATCTTTCAGATAGAGCAACCGCAGCTGCTTTCGCATCACCACAGATACCAACCGAAATCTTCTTAACCAGACCTAGCATCTTGTTGTCTGCATCAATCTGAATGATTTTCGCGTTCTTCGGCCAGTAGTCCATGCCATGTTGAGGCAAAGTACCAAATGGACCAAGACGTGTACCCAAAGCGATAACCACATCCGCTTGAGCCATCAACTTCATTGCTGCTTTCGAACCTTGGTAGCCTAAAGGACCACACCATAATGGGTGACTAGCAGGGAACGAGTCATTGTGCAGGTAGCTGTTCACAACGGGTGCCCCCAGTCTTTCCGCCAACGCTGCACACTCTTGAACTGCATCTGCCATTACCACGCCGCCACCAGAAATTATGACTGGGAATTTCGCTTCAGCAATCAGGTCTGCCGCTTCATTTAGAGATTTCTCGCCACCTGGACCACGGTCTAAACGCGCGGGTTTAGGGATCTCAGTTTGAGTTTCGCCGTAGAAGTAGTCACGTGGAATATTCAGTTGAGTTGGACCCATTTCACTCATCGCGCGGTCAAAACATCGACCCGTGTATTCCGCCATACGGTCTGGGTGCGTTACGTGTCCTTGATACTTAGTGAACTCTTGGAACATTGGAAGCTGGTTACACTCTTGGAAACCACCTAAGCCCATTGTTTTTGTACCTGTCTCTGGCGTCACAATCACGACAGGGCTATGTGCCCAGAACGCCGCTGCAATCGCAGTCACACAGTTACTAATACCAGGGCCATTTTGCCCAATAACCACGCCATGGCGACCCGATACACGAGAGTAACCATCTGCCATGTGAGCAGCGCCTTGCTCGTGTACTACTGGGACCAATCGAATGCCAGCAGGAGCAAAGATATCCATTGCGTCCATAAATGCCGACCCCATGATGCCGAACATATCGGTAACATCATTAGCAACCATAGTTTCAACGAACGCTTCTGATGGTGTCATTGTTACTGTGCCGGAAACAACCGTACGTTTTTCTTGCTCGCTCATTCTTCCATTCTCCTTGAGTTAACCAAAATTTCATTTTTCGGAATGAATTGTCTCTTTTTCGAATTCATTTTCACCTTAGTAGTAGAATTTTTGCGCGTCAACTTTTTATATTAAATTGGAACAATTCATTCTAATTAATAAAACTTGATCACATTATTGGTAGTTTTTCGTACAAAAAGTGCCATTAACTTAAGAAGAACTGTTAATAATCGATGTCATATCGCGATAGCAGCGACAAGTGATGAGCTATATAGAGAGAAATATGATGAAAGAGACGGAATTGATACCAACGCAACCAGTAAGCGTGAGAGAACGCTTTGGGATCGACAGCAACCTAACCGTGATGGCATTTGAACATGCGGGCGAATATGTTCCTAAAGTCGATCCAAATTACTGTTTTGATCCTGAAGTGACGTTGGCTATATTGGCGGGGTTCACCTCCAATCGTCGCACATTGATACAAGGCACACACGGAACGGGTAAGTCGTCTCACATTGAGCAAATTGCCGCAAGATTGAATTGGCCGTGTTTGAGGATCAACCTAGACGGACACTTAAGTCGCTTGGATTTCATAGGTAAAGACAGCATCGTCATTAGAGACGGAATGCAAGTAACAGAGTTTAAGGAAGGCATTCTTCCACAAAGTATCCAGCAACCCATCGCATTGGTATTGGACGAATACGACGCGGGTCGACCTGATGTGATGTTTGTGATTCAGCAACTCTTAGAGCAAGACGGCAAATACACTTCTCTCGAGCAAAACCGCGTGATCACTCCCCACCCTTCTTTCCGCCTGTTTGCTACCTGCAACACGCTTGGCTTGGGTAATTTTTCAGGTTTGTATTCGGGTACTCAAGTGCTTAACCACAGTCAGTTAGATAGATGGAACATCATCGCTACGCTCAACTATTTAGACCCACAACATGAAACCAAGATAGTGTTATCCAAACTTCCAGAGCTGAATAATGAAAGTGGCCAGCAGTTAGTAGAGAAAATGATCGCGACCGCAGGGTTAACGCGTAACGGGTTTCGGGCTGGCGACCTTTCGACTGTGATGTCTCCGCGAACAGTGCTCACTTGGGCTGAAAACATCCAAATATTCGACGATGTAGCGACGGCATTTAGGCTTTCATTCTTAAATCGCTGCGAAGACGAAGAGAAAGAACTGGTTAGCGAATACTATTTCCGTTGCTTTGGTGAAGCCTTGGAAGCGCATACTCAAAATTATTCGCACTCGGAGTCGTAAACCATGGCCAATATTTCTTCTCAGCAGAAAAAGAGCCTCGATATTGGTGTGTCTGTCGCCAGAGCAATCAGTGGTGAACTCGATCTGAACTATCGGGGAGAACGACTCTATAAAGGCAATAAGCCCTGTTATTACCAGTCTGCCCACACCAACGATCTCACCTTTGTATCTCGCCACGAGCTGAAAAACAGTAAGCTTTCGATGCAAGGCAAGATCGATTCATCGGCATTACGACTCTTGCTTTCAGATGCTGATCTTCACTACTCATTGCGACCGAAAAACGAGGTCGAACGTCTGTTATATGACTTCTGCGAGCAGGTGCGAATTGAATCGCAAGTTCCATCTTATCTAAAAGGCGTTACCACCAGCATTCAGTTCAACTTTGCGTATTGGAGCGACCAATATCATCAGAATGGCTTCACCGAATCACGAATAGGCATGTTGCTGTTTACTCTGATGCAAGTCATCCACACCCGCTTAACCGGTGTTCCGGTTTCGGAACCCATTGCTGAGACCATTGAATCGACTCGCGCCGGCATCGTGCCTACCTTCGGTCACAGCTTTAAACGCTTAAAGCAACATAGAACAGACCAAGAACAGTTTGCACACAGTGCCAATGAGCTTGCAGCCCTTGCACAAGAGTTAATCATCCAAGAACAGGAAAGTGATAACTCACCCACACCAACCGTTGAAGAAGACATCAAGATCCTTGCACAGCTTGCCTTGATTGTTGATGGTGACATTCAAGATCAAGACGTCGATACCGACATCACAGGCAGTAGCAAGGTATTCGAGTTGTCGGGCGCCAATTATCAGGTCTTTAATTCAGAATTTGATCAAGTCATCGCCGCAGACAAACTCGTCAGGCGTACCCTATTACTCGAACTGAGACAAAAGCTAACCGATGACATCATGGCGAGACAAGTCAACACTCGCCGTTTAGCCGCTATGCTTACTAGCTTTGTTGCCACACCACAGAGGAACCGACGTCAGGACCATTTAGAAGAAGGCATTGTTAACGCCACCACCATCACCAAGCTCGTCACATCGCCATTGGATAGCACTGTCTTTTATCAACCTGACATCGGTACATCTCATCAATGTGCCACCACATTTTTGATGGACTGCTCTGGCTCAATGCAAAAGCACAGTCACAAGCTAAGCCTACTGATTGATACAATTCTCAAATCCGTTGGACTGGCCAACATCCCTTTCGAGATTATTGGCTTTACGACCAATAACTGGAACGGTGGCAAGGTCTATCGGCAGTGGCTTAAACAAGGCCAACCAAAGCACCCGGGCCGCTTAAACGAAGTTCGGCACATCGTGTTTAAAGATTTTGATACCCATTGGAGACGTTCTCGACTTGGCATTGCGAGTCTTCGTAAAGCCGACATCTTTAAAGAAGGGATTGATGGCGAAGCGGTTCAGTTCGCGAGTCATCGATTGCAGCAGCACACCGCCCAGCGAAAGGTTTTGATTGTGTTCTCAGACGGCTGCCCGATGGATACCGCTACCAGTACCGCCAACGATCAGTTCTATTTAGATAACCATCTCAAACAGGTGATTGAACGTGAGTCGACCAAAAACGGTATTGAGATTCATGGTGTGGGAATGGGAGTGGATTTGAGCCCGTACTATCGCAGCAACATCACGTTAGATGTACAAGAGAGCTGCTTGTTTGGGCTATCTAGGAGCATATTTGAGATGCTAAAGCGTGTTTAAACAGGGAAGCTTAGGCTAGCGAATCACTAGCCTCCTTTGTCGAGAATGGTTTTACGAGGAGCCAAACAACGACCATGCAGAGACAGCCATCAAATATCCGCCTATCAGCATTAACACCGTAAACACCAGCTTTCTGAGTTGATCATTAGACAACGGCGATGGGAAACGCCGAGCAAACATTGTGACAAGCGCCACCAGAGGAACAGCAATAGCGGATAACCACAATATGCTCTGTTCCATGTCGCCCGCCGCATAGACATTGACCGTACGGGACATCGACGTACAAGCGAAAACCATCAGCAGTGTGCTTCGCACCAGATCGAGCGAAAAAGGTTGCCGATAGAGATGATAAACAATCGGTGGACCTGCCATCCCAAATAATCCCCCCGCTAACCCAGAGCTAAATCCTGAGACAAGGAAAGATACGGTTGTCGAACGGACCGTTCTAGTTTTAGGTTTAAACATAAAGCTCAAACCAGCGAACAACACCATGGCACCCAATAGCCCTCGTAGGATTTGGGTTGCCGACTCGCTCAACGCGTCCAGCAAGTACACGCCCATCGATACGCCGGGAATAATACCGATGACTAACACCACCAGAATCTTGAGTTCCCCAAGCAGTGGCTTACCCATCAACGCCACCAAGCAATTGAACAAGGTCACAATACTGACCACAGCGGCTATAACGGGTAGGGATACCAAATTAAGGCTGACCGTTAGCCCAATCACAATGATACCGAGACCAAATCCAGTGACAGTTTGGAAATAAGTACCTACCGCAATGGTGGCAAGAATGGCGAGTAAAACAGGTAACTCCATTAGCTATCCTAATTAGGTTATTTGGGGGTAAATATGAGTGCAAGATTCCGCATTAGTTTAAGCAACGAGTGTTAATACCGGAATTCAAACTCCGACTCTTCGCTCTCTTCACCATCAGCTTCAGAGTCAGCCTTAGAGTCAGACGCTTTCCCTTGCTGCGCTTGTACTGCGGTAACGGCAATAACATTAAAGATATCTTCAGTACTGCAGCCTCTGGATAAGTCATTCGCGGGTTGATTCAGCCCTTGCAGCAACGGGCCAATCGCAACCGCACCACCTAACCTTTCCGCAAGCTTATAGCCTATGTTTCCCGCTTCTAAGTTAGGAAATATCAACACGTTAGATTGACCTTTGACCTCTGAATCAGGCAACTTTTTCGCCGCTATTTCAGTGACAATCGCCGCATCGAGTTGAACGTCCTGATCGACGGCGATTCCGGGACAACGTTGTTTCACGAGTTGAGCAGCATTACGAACCTTATCGACCGATTCGTGTTTGGCACTGCCGTTGGTCGAAAACGACAGCATCGCTACTTTAGGCTCTTCCATCAGTAGCGTTTGAGCACTGTTTGATGCGGCCACGGCAATCGATGCCAGCTCGGTTTCAGTGGGGTTAATCACCAAACCACAATCGCTGAAAATCATACCGCCTTTAAGATTATGGAAAGGCTCACACAGCATCATCAAGAAGAAACTCGACACCAATTCGCTGTCCGGTGCAGGGCCGATAATCTGCAGCGCAGCTCGCACCACATCAGACGTGGTATAAACCGCGCCATTAACTGTGCCGTCTACCAGTCCTTCCCTTACCATCAAATTGGCAAAAACAAGTGGATCTTGAACCAGCTCTAGGGCGTCATCATAAGTCATGCCTTTAGCTTTTCTTAATGTATACAGCCGCTCAGCGAGCACCTCTTTGAGTGACGACGCCTGAGGAGAAACAATATGAATGCCAGCCAGGTTAATGTGATGCAGTTCTGCAGCAGCGATGATCGCCGATTCATCGCCCACGAGTGTGATGTGAGCGAGCTGTTTGTCGATTGCCATTCTTGCAGCAGCTAGCACTCGCGGGTCCTCCGCTTCACTCAAAACAACACGCTTACGATCTAAATGAGCTTTATCAATAATCCGTTCAATCGCCTTCATCTTTAAATTCCATTTATTGAGATTAATTGTTCCATAATTTACATTTATATTATTGGAATAATAAAAAAGATCAAATTTTATTCAGATAATTGAAGAATAATGATTTGGTATGTACACTCTTAGGCATAGACATATCGCAAGGATGAATCACTGTATGCAAACAGAAACACCGCAAGTTCAAGGGGATACACCGACCCTCCGACTTTTTGCACTATTAGAGGTGATAGCGCAAAAAGACGAGTTTATTTCTCTGCAAGGATTAGTCGAAGAAACTGGATTGCCAAAACCCACGCTGCACCGAATGCTTCAACAGTTAGAAGCGGCGGGCATCATTCAAAGAGATGGCGACGAAAAGCACTACAGCTCAGGTATTCGACTCAGAAAACTTGCCGAAAACCTACTTTTGAATAGCACCATGCACAGCGCGCGACGCACTATCCTTGAGAACCTGAGAGCAGAAGTCGGTGAGAGTTGTAACCTGACCGCTCTTTCAAGTGGCGAAATCATCTATCTCGATCGTGCCGAAACTGAAGCCCCCCTTCGCTTTCACCTGCACCCCGGCTCTCGCGTTCCCGTGCACTGCTCGGCTACCGGCAAACTGTTTTTAGCACACATGTCTAAGTCGCAGCGCAGACGATTAATTGAAAACGTGCCGCTGACTCAATACACCGTGAACACGATTACCGACTATTCGACTCTAGAGAAAGACATCGAAGAAGCGAAAATCCAAGGTTTTGCGATTGATGATGAAGAGTTTTTGCCAGGCTTAGTCTGTATCGCTGTGCTGATACCCTCACCAACAGGTCAATCAAACCTAGGCCTAGCGATACAAGCACCTGTGATTCGAGTGAAACCGGACGAAGCAATAAAATTCTTGCCCGCACTTCAAAAAGCAGCAAAAGCATTAGCGAAGATAGAAGCAGACAACTGGGCGCAAGAATAACCTTGGCAGGCTAAAGCGAATCATCAGCACTGCATAGACATCAACTCAATAACAGCACCAACACGTGTTAAGTAATCATCAAGAAGGAATCACGATGCTAAACATTGATAACCAGCACTTACTCTCTTTTATGGTGACAGAAGCGAACAACGCAGTTGCAGTCACAAACCCAGCAACGGGTGAACTCATCGGGCACGCACCGATATCATCAGAAACAGAGTTATCGAGCGCGATTGAACGAGCTCATGTAGCGCAAAAAGAGTGGGCAAAAATCCCTGCTAAATCTCGTGCTGCACTACTTCATCGCTGGCACCAGTTGATCCTCGAAAACAAGAATGACCTTGCTCGAATCATGACGATTGAACAAGGTAAACCGTTAGCCGAAGCGGCAGGCGAAGTGGTGTATGGCGCGAGCTTCATTGAGTGGTTTGCAGAAGAAGCAAAGCGCACTTATGGTGATTCCATTCCTAGCACAGTCGCAGGCAAACGTTTGGTGACCATCAAGCAACCGATCGGAGTGGCGTGCGCGATTACGCCATGGAACTTCCCTATTGCAATGATCACTCGTAAAGCGGCTCCTGCCTTAGCTGCGGGTTGTAGCTTTGTCGTGAAACCTTCGGATGAGACACCGCTGTCTGCGTTTGCTGTGGTTGAACTGGCTTATCAAGCGGGTATCCCTAAGGATCTACTTCAAGTCGTTCTTGGTGAAAGCCCTGAACAAGTGGGCAACCTATTCACTTCGCATCCGTTGATCAAAAAAATCTCTTTCACTGGGTCGACCCGTGTGGGCAGCATTTTGATGGCTCAAGCTGCAAAAGGCATCAAACGCACCTCTATGGAGCTTGGTGGCAATGCACCTTTTATTGTGTTTGACGATGCTGACATCGACGCGGCCGTTCAAGGCGCAATGGCGTCGAAGTTCCGTAATGCAGGTCAAACATGTGTCTGTGCGAACCGATTCTACGTTCACAGTAAAGTGTACGATGAGTTTGTGGCTAAATTCGATCAAGCGGTTCAGCAGCTTAAGATTGGTAACGGTTTAGATGAGGGTGTCACGATTGGACCTGTTGTCAGCCTGAATGCGAAGAACAACATCCAAGCTTTGATAAACCGAGCGATTGAACAAGGTGCTGCGCCTGTCACGCCAACTCAGGAGCTTAATGGGCTTTTCATTCAGCCTGTTGTTCTTAAAGATGTAAAACACAGCATGGACATCGTTCAACAAGAGATATTTGGCCCAGTCGCGCCTGTGATGAAATTCGACACGGACGAAGAGCTTATCGAGATGGCCAACGATACCATTTATGGATTAGCGTCGTACTTCTACAGTCAGAACATTCATCGAGTATGGAACATCGCAGAGGCACTTGAGTACGGTATGGTGGGTATTAATGATGGCCTGATCTCAACCGAAGTCGCGCCTTTCGGTGGCGTGAAACAATCAGGTATTGGCCGTGAAGGTGCGAAAGAAGGCATCGATGAGTACATGGACATTAAGTATCTTTGCTTTGGCGGAAAATAAGGTTGGTAGTAACTAAGTTCTGGCAGTGATTAGGGCTCGGAAATAATTAAGTCTTAGTGATCACTAACCTGACCCACTTCCACCTTTCCCTTCACAAAAATGAATCAAAAAAAAGCCGCGCTATAAAAGCGCGGCACCTTGGGCTCGGTTAAAGGGGGGTTTCTTTTTTTAGTATTTTACATTCTCTATTTTTGTTATTCGGTTGCTTCGCTATTCCTGTGCTTTCAGTTTTAGACGCATCGCGTGCAGCACTGGCTCGGTGTAACCGCTCGGCTGAGCACAGCCTTCGAATACCAACTGACACGCCGCTGAAAATGCAATGCTGTTTTCAAAATCAGGCGCCATGTTACGGTAACTCGGGTCGCCAGCGTTTTGCTCATCCACCACTGCGGCCATACGCTTCATGGTTTTCATTACCTGAGCTTCCTCGCAAATGCCGTGACGTAACCAGTTCGCAATATGCTGGCTTGAAATACGCAGCGTCGCTCGGTCTTCCATTAACCCTACATCGTTAATATCAGGTACCTTCGAACAACCAACGCCTTGGTCAATCCAACGAACCACATAACCCAAAATACCTTGGGTGTTGTTATCCAGTTCACTTTGAATATCTTGCGCGGTAAGCTTTTGATCGCCCAGTAACGGGATAGTAAGAATATCATCGACATTGGCTCTCACTCGCTCACGAAGCTCTTTCTGACGGCTTGGTACACTCACCTTATGATAGTGCAGCGCGTGCAAAGTCGCGGCGGTTGGAGAAGGAACCCAAGCGGTATTGGCACCCGCTTGTGGATGTCCGATTTTCGCGTCCATCATCTTCGCCATATTATCCGGCTCTGGCCACATACCTTTACCAATCTGGGCTTTACCTTGCAGGCCACAAGCTAAGCCAAGATCAACGTTTTGATCTTCGTATGCGCCAATCCAAGTCATGGTTTTCAGCTGTGTTTTAGGAGCAAAAGGCCCCGCTTCCATACTGGTGTGAATCTCATCACCCGTTCGGTCTAAGAAACCTGTGTTGATAAACACAACACGATCTTTAGCTGCACGAATACATTCTTTAAGGTTAACCGAAGTACGACGCTCTTCGTCCATGATGCCGACTTTTATCGTGAATCGATCTAGCCCTAATGCATCTTCAATACGGCCAAACAATTCATTAGTAAAGGCGACTTCTTCAGGGCCATGCATCTTAGGTTTTACGATGTTGATACTGTTCGCAGTCGAGTTTTGGTACGCGCTGTTGCCTTTTAAATCATGCATCGCAATTAACGAAGTGATCATGCCATCCATAATGCCTTCAGGCACTTCATTACCTTCGGCATCAATAATGGCAGGGTTAGTCATCAAGTGGCCGACATTACGGATGAACAACATGCTGCGGCCTTTTAGTGAAATCTCACCACCCGTCACGCTGGTGTATTGGCGATCGGGATTAAGGTTACGAACAATAGTTTTGCCGTTTTTCTCTAGTGATTCTTGCAGATCACCTTTCATCAAGCCTAACCAGTTACGGTAAGCCAATGCTTTGTCTTCACCATCAACTGCAGCAACCGAGTCTTCGCAATCCATAATGGTTGTTAGGGCAGCTTCGACCAACACATCTTTAATACCCGCCACATCAACGCTACCAATCGGTGCGCTTGGGTCAATTTGAATTTCGATGTGCAGATTATTGTGTTTAAGAAGAATGCACGAAGGGGAACTTGCGTCACCTTGATAGCCAATGAACTGGTCGCTATCAATGAGAGTGACTTCTTCGCCGTTATCGAGTGTCGCTATGAGCTTATTGCCGATGCTAGCGTTACTGATGCTGTATTTGGTCACGTCTTTATGAGAGACACCGTTTAATGGCGCTGCATCATCAAGGAACTCACGAGCATAAGTCACTACTTTAGCGCCACGAGCAGGGTTAAAGCTTCCGCCCTTTTCCGCGCCATCACTTTCACTGATCACGTCCGTTCCGTAGAGCGCATCGTATAAACTGCCCCAGCGCGCGTTTGCTGCGTTAAGTGCAAATCGCGCGTTCATAATAGGCACCACAAGCTGCGGCCCAGCTTGTGTTGCGATTTCAGGCTCTACGCTTGCAGTGGTAACTTGAAAGTCTTCGCCTTCAGGTACTAGGTAGCCAATCTGCTGTAGGAACTGTTTGTACTCTGCAGCATCTAATATTTGACCAGCACGCTCTTGGTGCCACACATCGATTTGATGTTGAAGATCTTCACGCTTGATAAGCAAAGCACGATTCTTTGGTGCCAGGTCTTTAAGGATGGCTGCGAAAGATTGCCAAAAGTCCTCTGCGACAATGCCTGTTCCAGGAATGACCTGCTCATTAATTAATTGGTAGAGGGTGCTATCAATGCTCAAGCTTCCCTGTTGAATACGACTGCTCATAAAATCTCTCTCAAACTAATTGATGGCTACTCAATAAATTTTCGTGACTAGCTCAAATTTACTTTACTGATTTAAACTTACTTAACGGACATGAATTTAGCTAATTTATGCCGGTTATATTGGATATTCATATAAAAAATACCCTACAAACTATGTTATTCCGTCACTCCACTCTCGATTTCGTTAGCGACACTTTTAATCAAACGACGCATCCACTGATGGTCTGGATTGGTTTGTAACAATGGACTCCACGCCATCTTCACCTCAAAGGGTTCAATCGCAAATGGCGCAGGCTTGATCAACAATCTAGGATTATTGCGCTGCAGTTGAGCTGCTTTGGTAGGAATAGTCAGGATAAGGTTCTTCTGCTGAGCGAAGAGAATCGCCGACAAATAGTGTCGAGTAAACACCGTGATGTTACGGGTTTTACCGATGCGCATTAATGCCTCATCTATCCAACCAAGCTTTTGTGCTTCACTTGGGTTTATTCCCACTCCCGTTCCCATACCTGTCTTACTTACCCAAATATGTTGTGCCTTTAAATAAGACAAAATATCGAAGTTGTCGGCGATCGGGTTGTCACAACTAAATAGGCAAGAAAACCCGTCGTGCCAGAGGCTCATCTGGTGAAACGACTGAGGAATATCGTCAAATCGGTTGATAATTATATCAACGGTACCTTGCTCTACATCCTGATAACTCACGTCACTTGGCGTCATGATATCCAGTCGTATTTTCGGTGCTATCTCACTTAACCTTTTCAGAAGAGGTTGAATAATGGTCGACTCTGCATAGTCACTCGCCATGATACGAAACACGCGTTCACTGTCTTCTGCATTAAACTCTGTGGTCGGTTGCAGTGTCTTCTCTACATTCGCCAAGATGTTTCGAATCAGTGGCTGCAACTTATGCGCGCGTTCGGTCGGTATCATCCCTTCACTTGTTCTTACTAATAGCGGGTCTTCAAACAGATCACGCAATCGGCGAAGGCCATTACTCATGGCTGGTTGAGTAATACCCAATTGATTTGCTGCTCGTGTAACGTTTCTTTCACGTAGCAACATGTCTAAATACACAAGCAAATTAAGGTCTATACGAGCAATATTCATAAGAAAAATACCGAATATAATAACTATAAATTAACAAAATTATCACATGAGTGGTTATTCTTTGTCCATAGCAAAGTTTTAATCCAAGCCAATTTGGCAACCATACCCCACGTGAAACTAAGGAATAGTTATGTCGCAAATTACACAAGATATCGAAATGATAGAAGTTGCAAAAAGCGCTGCTGGTGCTCCATGGGATGCAATTAACCCTGAATCTGCTGCTCGTATGCGAGCTCAAAACAAATTCAAAACAGGTCTGGATATTGCGCAATACACGGCAGATATCATGCGTGCAGACATGGCGGCTTACGACGAAGACAGCTCTCAATACACTCAGTCTCTGGGTTGCTGGCATGGTTTCATCGGCCAACAAAAGCTGATTTCTATTAAGAAGCACTTTGATGGCAAGACTGACCGTCGTTACCTATACCTTTCTGGTTGGATGGTTGCTGCACTTCGCTCTGACTTTGGTCCACTTCCAGACCAATCTATGCATGAGAAAACATCCGTTGCTGGCCTAGTAGAAGAGCTATACACATTCCTACGCCAAGCCGATGCTCGTGAACTGGGTGGTTTATTCCGTGAGCTAGACGCTGCGCGTGAAGCAGGCGATGTGAACCTACAAGACCGTATTCAAGACAAAATCGACAACCACGTGACACACGTAGTGCCAATCATTGCCGATATCGATGCTGGTTTCGGTAACGCAGAAGCGACTTACCTAATGGCTAAGCAGATGATTGAAGCGGGAGCTTGTTGTCTACAAATCGAAAACCAAGTAGCCGATGAGAAACAATGTGGTCACCAAGACGGCAAAGTAACGGTTCCACACGCTGACTTCCACGCAAAACTTCGTGCGCTTCGTTACGCTTTCCTTGAGCTAGGCATCGACAACGGCATCATCGTTGCTCGTACCGATTCACAAGGTGCTGGCCTAACAAAAGAAATCGCCGTAGTGAAAGAGCCGGGCGACCAAGGTGACATCTACAACTCATACCTAGATGTTGAAGAGATTGATGTTGCTGATATGGCTGAAGGCGATGTTTGTTTCAACCGTGACGGCAAGCTAGTTCGACCTAAGCGTCTACCTTCAGGTTTATACCAATTCCGCCAAGGTACTGGTGAAGATCGTTGTGTATTTGACTGTATCGAAGCAATCAATGCAGGTGCTGACCTACTTTGGATTGAGACTGAGAAACCACACATCGGTCAAATCAAAGAGATGATGGACGGCGTACGTGAAGTACACCCTAATGCGAAACTGGTTTACAACAACTCTCCATCATTCAACTGGACGCTAAACTTCCGTCAGCAAGCTTACGATGCGATGGTAGCAGAAGGTAAAGATGTTTCAGCTTACGACCGTGCAAGCCTAATGAGCGCGGAATACGATGAAACTGAACTGTCTGCAAGCGCTGACGAGAAGATCCGTACATTCCAAGCAGACGCATCACGTGAAGCGGGTATTTTCCACCACTTGATTACGCTACCGACTTACCACACTGCTGCGCTGTCTACTGACAACCTAGCGAAAGAGTACTTCGGCGACCAAGGCATGTTAGGTTACGTTGCGAATGTTCAGCGTAAAGAAATCCGCCAAGGCATCGCATGTGTTAAACACCAAAACATGTCTGGTTCTGACATGGGTGATGACCACAAAGAGTACTTTGCTGGTGAGAACGCACTAAAAGCTGCAGGTGAAGCGAATACATCGAACCAATTTGATTAATCGCTAACGCTAAAGCCTCCCCCGTCCTTCTCTCTTACTTAGGTAAGATCCGGGGGAAGGCTTTGAGATAAAGCTTGTTCTGCCAGCTTTATCTCAAAGCCTCAGATTTGTGTTCCACACCACGGTTAACCGAACAACTTCTGTTTAAGCTAACTGTATACGTATTTGTTCAGATTCCTATTTGTTAAGATTCTTATTTTTTGAGAGTGCCTATGACTTCAATACCTACACACCTACAAGATGCAAAAACACTGTTATCAGAGAATGGTTTCGCGACGGGTGATACTTGGTATCACGGCACATCTTCCGCTTTATTGGCTTCTATTCAAGGCCAAGGTTTAAAACGTTCTGGAGACAAAGCGCTCAACGAAGCAGCTTCAAAAACTATGGCGACCATCGGCAACAACTACACCGAATCGGTTGAGCCAGTGTTTCTCACCCAGAGCAAAGAACTGGCATATTACTGGGCTCAACAAACCGTTCGTGAGCGAGGCGTTCGCTTCGAAGGTGAAGAACAGCCTATCGTATTAGCGGTAAACTTATCTGAAAAGCAACGTGCCAAAGTAAGACCGGACGTAGGAGCAATGAGTCTATTGATGATGAGTGTGGGCGAGCAATTCATGTCCCACCTCACTGAAATTTATCAAGCCAATAACATTGCAGGCCCCGACATCGAGCTTCGCACTGCTGATCGCATGGACTACCTCAATAAACTCGGTATGGCCTACATTGATGAAGACATCAGCCGTGCTTGTGTTCAGGAGTTAGCTGAGCCCGAGTTGGCCGACTGAAAACGTTCAACAAATCAGTCTTCTTAAAAACAAAAATGGCTCCCAATACGGAGCCATTTTTATTTGCTATAAGCCTATCTCACAAGATACAGACGCATCTAGATTATGAGCACAGAAGACCTTTCTGTGCAGGTTGCGTCATTTCGATGTCACCTTGTAGAGAACGGTAAACGATGGTGTTCCACACTTCACCATTATCCATTTCAAACTCAATAGCGTAATTCAAACCCGCGACAACCTGAGTTCGAACACTCAAGATCTGCTTGAGCTCAGCTGAAGTGTTCATTTGGCTAAGAACTGCGTTTAAAGCTTGCTTGGCTTCTGGTGTTATCTCACTTTTCGACCAACCACCCGTCAGGTTTTTAGTGCTGCAGATGGGGTTCGCATTCTCTTGCGGTTGAGTTGGTACTTCTGATTTCTGACTACACCCAGCTAACGCCACGACACTAAACAAGGTTGCTGTTCCAAGTAATGATGTTAATCGTACGTTCTTCATAAATTCTCTCTACCTCAATCATTTACGAGGGATTACTCGCAATAATGTTTCATATGCAGGCAAGCTTAAACCTCGAATGTCATCACTTCATCAGAGATTATGGTGTAACTACTCTATAAACACAGGAGATTGTCAGGAAAACAAGACGAGCACTGGAGCTCTGCTTTTATCCACCTGATATTTAAATCATTAAAATGAGTAGCGAGAGAATAAGAGAGTATAAGACAGATATAATGCATCAGTTAATTACATATCTCACACCAAATACATTCACGCTGTAATTAATAAGATGAGCTCATGTTGATTTGGATTATGATATTGGTTCAAAAAATAGATATTTGAGATTATTTTATAAATTCAAAAGTTTATGCTCGGCTTAATCATGTCTGATTTTAAACTGTGATCCATCCCTACAAGTTGTTGATAATAATGTACTTTGTTCATCTGTGAATTCATTCAAATATGGAAAATCTTTATTGTTAAGGGTGGGTGCAAGTAGTAAAATCTCACCCGATTATGCAACTTACTTCTCACAACATGGACACAAGTAAAGTTACGATTGGCTCTCTCAAAGTAACGTAACTTCAAACACATACCTAAAATCAGTGTCCTATAGATAGTGCAGATCAAATAAAAATAATTATATAAACCTAGGCTAGGTTAAACATGAAATTAACGTCGTCTTTAGGCTCACTGTTGGCTAGCAGTCTGTCTATCGAAATAAAACAGCGAGCGCTGATAGAGCTCGTCATCAACACTTATCAGCCACATGAGCGCACTGAGCTTTTTCAAAACGTGACTGAATATCGTAGAAGCCAGTTAGAATTGCTTTTCCCAGAGCATCAAAACAAAAGCTACTCTGTATTGTTTGAGGTGATGGACTACCGCGATCTGATTCTGCGCTATCCAAATACACTATCTGCAGAGATTGCTCTTCTAGAGCAGGCTGTAGGGCAGTGCTATATGCATTGGCTAGATTTCTGGTGTGAGTGTGAAATTGCTGCGATCAAAGCAAAATCTCCATTAAATCCAAGCTCCATTTCTCATGTCGACCTCCCTATCAATGACAGTGCTTATTACGGTGCGATCATCGAACAGATAGAACATGAGCCACTTTTGGTACAAACACCGAGTCACCCACAAGGAATGCCAATCAGCGATGCCATTGCTTTAAGCAATCTCGAGGTGTTCATCAAGGGCGAGAAATGGTTTGAGATGCTGCCTTTATTACACCTTTCTCAGGCAGGTAAGCATTTTATTCTGCTCAAGCATCCAGTCGATGAAGCCTTTCCAACACTGGTTTCCTCTGCGCTGATTCAAGACTGGTCTAAGAATGACACTTGGCTAAGTTACGCACCGCCGTTCAGCAATGAGCAATGGCAATACTGTTTACCCAATTACGGCTACGATGAACTCGCAGGGTTACAACTTTTCACACCGCCTACACTGTCAAAATGTTACTCTCTCCCAGAATTTGACCAACAATTCCAGTTACAATTGTCCGACAAAGATGCCCTGTGTGAGGTGTTACGTCTGACAGTCAGTGGCAATACCCAACAAAAGCTCTATTTCCTCTACCTTTCTCAAAAAGAGCTGATGAGTGTGTTACACCAAATAGGCTATAAGATTGGCTTCACTATTATCGAGCAACCTTTCATGCTTCAGTTTTATCAAACCATTGATTCCAATGCATACTTCCATTCTGGATATTGCGAATTAAATGACGATGGCACGACAATTTATCGTGGATTCTGGAATTTTGAGATGATGGTAAAAGCGTTCAATAATATCGATTTTCGAAGCTACAAACGCGCAGTGCGAGAAAACAGAAAGTCATTAGAAAAGTCGCGCTCGGCAGGAAAAACTAGCTCGGTGAAAAAGGATGAACATGTTTGATTTCGGCCTAGAGGCGATCATCTATGCAAAAGCAATCACACTGCTTGCAACCGTGGCTGTGGTTGTCATGTGGTTGTTCTATTACTGCTATCGCCTGAAACAGAAGAACGAAGTGATCGCAGGGACACACCATGCCCCTTACATCGCGTATTCGATCTGCATTGTTGCGTGGATCAGCAGTAACGCTTATTTCCATACCGACTTATTACCGGAACTTGGGGCCTCGGCCGCCGTGTTCGCCGCAAAGTTTGCCAACCTCGCCTCGTTCTTTGCGTTTGCCTTTGCCTATTACTTCTCGTGCAAACTCGCCGCTGAACAACGTAATGGTAAGGTTCATGTGTGGCAGCAAGCCATTTTCGTCACCCTGACCGTCTACTCCTTCTTTATCAATTTAAGTCCGGGGTTAACCGTTGAACACGTCACCATTGCAGGCCCAAGCCAGTTCGTGATTGAGTTTGGCCCGCATACGCCGTACTTCTTTATTGGGATGATTAGCTTTGTAGTGCTAACACTACTCAACCTGGTGGCCATGCGCGCCAACAGCAGCAAGCTAACTTTAGCCAAAACCAACTATATGATCGCCGGCATTTTAGTCTTCATGCTGTCTACTGCGACGATCCACCTAGGCATGACCTACTTCTTGCGTGATTTCTCGCTCACTTGGCTGCCACCAGCTTTGTCGATAAGTGAAATGTTGTTCGTTGGCTATGCCCTGCTGACCTCGCGCTTCTACAGCGTGAAATACCTGGCGTACATGAGCCTAAATGCGATGTTGGTTTGTGCTATTTTGGTGATCCCTTTTGGCGCGATATTTATCCCGCTGACAGACGACAGTCAATGGCTTGTTGCTATCCCAATCTGCGCGATTATCGGCATCACGTGGCATGTTCTCTACAAGCGCGTAAGCCACTACGCCTCGTTCTTTGTCTACGGAAACAAGAAAACGCCAGTACAACAGATCCTCTCACTAGAAGACGATTTCAAGCTGTCGATTGATGATGCAATGCGTCGATTAGGTAGCCTATTGCAGATTCCCGAAGACAAGTTGCGTCTGGTGAACAGCAACTACAACGAAACCTTCTACGAAGATTACCTGTCTACCAACAAGTCCGTTTTAGTGTTCGATGAGCTGTCTCAGGAGCTTGATTACACCGCACCAGCCAAGCGCTCGATAAAAGCCCTATATGACAAGATGAGCTCAAACGACACCGCTTTGGTGATGCCTTTATTTGGTCAGGGGAAATCGGTCACGCACTTATTGGTCTCATCACATAAGAGCAACGATAAGATGTTCTCTAACGAAGAGATCTCTGCACTGCAAACCTTGTTAACTCGTGTACAAAGCACCATTGAAGCCGATAGACGCATTCGCCAAAGTCGCGCGCTTGCTAATTCTATCGCACACGAAATGCGTAACCCGCTGGCTCAAGTGCAGCTGCATTTTGAGGTGTTAAAACAGCACATTGATAACCAAGCCCCAGCTAAACAAATCCTAAAGGATATTGAGAATGGCCAAGCGGCGATTCAACGCGGGCGACAACTGATTGATATCATCCTGCGCGAAGTCAGTGACAGTACGCCTGAACACGGCCCTGTGGCCATGACCTCTATCCACAAAGCCGTAGATCAAGCCGTAAGCCACTATGGTTTTGAGAATGAAAAGATCATTGAACGCATTCGTTTACCACAACATGCTGATTTTGTGGCAAAGCTGAATGAAACCTTATTCAACTTCGTCATTTTCAACCTGATACGTAATGCAATCTATTACTTTGATTCTTATCCAGAAAGCCAAATTGAGATCAGCACCAACACAGGGCCTTACGAGAACGTTCTGATATTCCGAGATACCGGCCCTGGCATTGACGAAGCCATTGCACATAAGATCTTTGATGACTTCTTCTCTTACCAAAAAAGCGGTGGTAGCGGCCTAGGGCTTGGCTATTGCCAACGTGTGATGCGTTCATTTGGCGGCCGAGTTGAGTGCCACTCTAAACTTGGGGAGTTTACTGAGTTCCACCTGTACTTCCCGGTAGTACCCAATGCACCCAAAGCAGACGCACTTCGTACGCCTTACTTCAATGATTGGAAAAGTAATCAAACCACAACTGAAAACAAAACCAACGCTGAAGCTAAGCCAGATAACCAAGCAGAAACGCAAAGTTCAGAACCAACAAGTACGCTAACCCCAGAGAATCATTTGGCTCCAACCGTGCTTATCGTCGATGACAAAGAGGTACAACGCACGCTTGTTCAGATGTACCTGAGTCGACTTGGTGTAAATAGCTTGCAAGCCAAAAACGGTGAGAATGCCGTCGAGCTGTTCAAAACACACAAGGTCGATTTGATCTTAATGGACGTACAAATGCCGATAATGAATGGTTTTGACGCAAGCCAAATCATCAAGGCACGCTCACCTCAAACACCAATCATTGCTTTGTCTGGCGAATCAGGACAACACGAGTTAGATATGATCAGCAAACTGATGGATGGTCGCTTAGAGAAGCCAACCTCTTTGAAGGCACTGCAACGCGTGCTCGATAACTGGCTAGAGAAAGGCTGTGCCTCAAATGCTTCCAAAGAAACCGAAGATGAAGAGTAGATGCAGGAAAACACGAATCGCAATTTAGCCAGTTGATTACTGTTTGTCTCATTACATTGCTTTAATTATTCATCAAAAAGCCAGCCGAACAAGGCTGGCTCTATCAGAACTAAACGCTCTAATTAATCTAAAAGTGAACGAACATAATCAGCGATTTCTTGGTTTTGGCAATGCTCAAAGAAGCATTGTTGGAAACGTTCGCTGCCAACCGCTGTTTTCACTAGATCTTGGTCGATGGCTCTCAGAGAATCAATAAAGTTATCTTTTACCACCGCCGCTTTCACTTCATTCAAAATTGCTGCATTACGTTGCTGTGGTTCTGCACGCTCTAGTGGATACCCATTACCACGCTCGCCTGTGAACGCTTTTTCAAAGATATAACGAATGTTGAGTTCACCTGCCCAGCCAAAGCCTTTAGCAAAAGCGAGAGCGAGAGCATTACCGTTGTTAATTTGGTTAAACAAGAAAGCATCTGATGGCTCTAGGCAGTAACCACAAACCACCCCCGGATGCAGGTTCAGTGACATCAAAGCACCTTGGCCAGTGCCACATCCTGTCACAACAAAGTCAACAGCCTTTGAGTTAATCAGAATGCTCGCCATAATACCTAGATGAATATACGTTAAGTGGTGATCGTTCTCGTCTGTCATTCCTAGGTTGAAGACATCGTGACCAAAACCACCAGCAACTGACTCTAGTTCAGCTGATACCATAGCATTTTTGCCTGCTTGACTGTTTTCCATCATTAAAGCGATTTTCATTTATCTTCTCCTGCAAGATTGCTGCAAACTCAAAATTTAGAATAAAAAACTAATTAGCGTGCTAACCAACCACCGTCAACAGCAATGGTATAGCCATTAATGTAATCCGATGCTGATGATGCTAAGAACACACAAGGACCTGCGATATCTTGCGGTTTACCCCAACGTTCAGCCGGAATACGCTCAAGAATCGCTTGATTACGCTCAGCATCTTCACGCAGAGCTTGAGTATTGTTCGTTTCCATATAACCGGGGGCTATCGCATTCACGTTGATATTATCGCGCGCCCATTCGTTCGCCATCGCACGTGTCACGCCCATCACAGCACTTTTTGAAGCCGTATAGGAAGGAACTCGAATGCCACCTTGGAATGAGAGCATCGATGCAATGTTAATGATCTTTCCGCCAGTACCTTGAGCCTTAAATTGCTTTGCAACAGCCTGAGACATAAAGAACACCGTCTTGGTGTTCACGTTCATTACGTCATCCCAATCTTGCTCTGAGAACTCAATAGCATCTTGGCGGCGAATAATTCCTGCATTGTTCACGAGAATGTCGACTTGGCCAAACTCAGCCAAAGTGCGCTCTATAACCCCTGGAATGCACGCTTGCTCGAGAAGATCAGCACTCACGTTTAGGAACGAATGACCTGCTGCACTCATTTTCTCAATAGTCTCTTCAGGCTCTGTTCGGTTAACACCGACAACCTTACAACCTGCTTCCGCTAGGCCTAATGCAATACCTTGCCCAAGCCCCGTGTTACAGCCCGTCACTATCGCTACTTTACCTTCCAGACTGAATGACTCTAAGATCATGCTCGCTTCCTCAATTACATTGGATTCATTGCGTATCGTTATTACCAATAATTAAATCATACAATAAGATGTAAATACGAGAGCGACGTTGTAGAAGTTCGATCTTGCACCAAAATCAGTCGAACAAGTGAAACGGCACCACAAACTAAATGAATAGGGGAAAGTGATTTGAAGACGAGAAACCTATAACCCACTATGAACAATGAGTTCGAAGATCACCCAAACCAGATATTTTAGGGATTTGGCAACAATTCCATGATTTAAAAGAGTAAAAGGGTTATACATAATAATGTGTTATCTAAATTACTGAAATTATCATGACGCTCAAAGAGATCCTTAACATTCCCAATGTCCGCTACTTCTTGATGTTTAGAAGCAGCTACTTTGCGCGTTTTTACTACCCTATATTCACCCTACTTTATTTAGATTACGGGTTAACCCTGTCTCAATTCGCGATGCTCAATGTAGTTTGGGCGGCCACCATTGTGCTTGCTGAAGTACCGTCGGGTGCATTCGCCGATACCTTAGGCCGCAAGAAACTGGTGGTGCTGTCTTCGATTGTGATGTTTGTTGAGATCGCCATGATAGCGCTCGTACCAACCGGAAACCCAGACTTGGTGTTCATTGTTTTTCTGATTAACCGGATTCTCAGTGGCTTAGCGATGGCACTGGCCAGCGGTGCTGACGAGGCATTGGCTTACGACACCTTAAAAGAACAAGGCAATGAAGAGTTGTGGCCTCGAGTGCTGCAAATCCAGCTTCGTGTCGCCTCAACGGTCGGTATCTTTGTCACACTAATTGGTGCGGCGATGTACGACGTGAATTTTATGACGAACATCTTTCATTTCCTTGGACTAGCCGAACCAGAAAGCACCAAAGATCTGATGCGTATTCCTGTGTTCGCCACCCTATTTGTAGCGATGATCGCTATCTATGCCGCGATTAATATGCGCGAAGAGAAAAAGCTGATGCCAAGCGACCAAACCAAATTGGCAACCACCATCTCAAGTCTTAAATTGACGATCGATGCAGGTAAATGGGTATTCGCTACGCCTTACGTGCTGTTCATCTTGCTCTACTACAGCCTATTCGAACACACCTCACGCATGTTCCTAACCATGAACAGCCAATACTATCTGGCCATTGATATTCCAATTATCTACTTTGGTTTTATTGGTGCGGGTATCAGCTTGCTTAAGATTATATTGGCAGGACAAAGCCGAAGATTAGCAGAGAGTATGGAGGCTAAAACCTTCATTGTGGTTATGGGATTGGCAAGCATGGCGACTTATTACTGGATCAGTTTAGGTTGGTCGATTTACGGAGTCATTCCGGCACTAGTATTAATCTTTATCATCATGACGATGAACATTTTCATCAGCTACCACCTGAATAAAAAAACCGAATCACACAACAGAGCCACCGTTCTTAGTTTCAAAGGTTTGATGTTTAACCTCGGATACGGTCTGATCGGTATCTTGTACGCTTACTACTATAAGTTGGTGTCTCAGGGCTACACCGAACAAGAAATAGAACAGAACCTTGCCTTCTTGGCCTCACTGTCTTCTTTTTTCTATTACTTCACCTTACTGTTCGTTTTGATCAGCGCGCTGTTCTATTTCAAAAACAATAAACAGCCGATCTTCTGAAGAAAGCATCGAACTGTTGAAGATATCTCTACTGCCGAATAGAGAATAAAGGTGAGCCTGTGGCTATAAACAGATAATGACACTTCTTATCAAGTGATTTTTTGTTAGTATCACCACCAAATTACATAACACATGGACGCGTCATGTCTTTTAGTTGGATAGCCTTTACTCTCCTTGCTGCCTTTAGCCAATCTTGGCGCAATGCCTTTCAAAGTAAATTAAGTGGCACCATGAGCGTGGCTGGCGTAACGTTAGCGCGATTTATTTGGGCTAGCCCTATCGCCCTTATTTACCTCTGCGCCCTCTATCAATGGCAGCCCGTATCCGCACCGGATTTTTCGGGTGAGTTTGTTTTCTATATTGTTGCTGCCGCCATCATGCAGATCCTCGCGACCGGCTTAATGGTGATGCTGTTCAAGCTCGAAAACTATGCGATAGGCGCAGGCTTAGCCAAGTGTGAAGCCCCCGTATCTGCTGTGCTATCCGTATTGTTTTTTGGTACTGCTTTGACACTAACAGGTTGGGTCGGCGTACTTATTGGTACTTTAGGCGTGCTAATCATGAGTAGCGCTTCTGGCTGGCGAAGCTTGTCCCCGAAAGTGTTCTTATTAGGTATGGCGTGTAGCACCGCCTTTGCTTTAACGTCTCTTTGGGTACGGGAAGCAAGTTTGAGCATAGGGTTACCCTTCCCTCATAGCGCTGCTTGGGTACTGTTCCTCGTCATTTCCCTTCAGACAGTGATTATCTGTACGTATCTCTTTTTCAGAGAACGCGACACGCTGCGCCTGATATTCAAGAAGTCGAAACTAGTCATCATGACAAGCTTAGCGAGTGTTATCGGTTCTCTGGGTTGGTTTAGCGCGATGTCGCTTCAAGCCGTGCCGTACGTAAAGACACTCGGGCAAGTCGAAGTGATCTTCATGGTGTTGATATCCTATTTCTGGTTAGGGCAAAGCATCGCGCGCAAAGACATTCTTGCGCTCATCTTGCTTTCTATCGCAGCAGTATTGGTTATGTGGCAGTGACGAGCTCGTTAATATGACTAGGACAAATTGAAGTCATATTGCGACCGTTTGTTTTCGCTTGATATAACGCTTTGTCGGCTCGGCTAATAAACCCATTCCAACTCTCATGCGGGTGAAGCTGAGCGACACCGAAACTCGACGTCAGAAACATCTCATTCCCTTGTACGGCTGAGATCTCTGAAATAGATAATCGCAGCTTACAAGCAATAGCCTGTGCTTGTAGGAAATTAACATTGGGCAATAAAATCATTATCTCGTCTCCGCCAAAACGAAACGCACTGGCTGTTGGCGATGTTTTGATTGCACTTTGAACCATTTCAGCAAAAGACTTGATCACGAGATCACCCACAATGTGTCCGTGTTGGTCATTGATCGACTTAAAGTTATCAATATCCATCATAATGGCACTAACAGGTGCAGTCCCCGCCTGCTTCATGACGACTGAAACCATTTCATCTAAAGCTCTGCGGTTTCCAAGTGCCGTTAAAGGGTCGCTGTAAGACAGGTCATGAATAGACCTAAGCAACCTTGCATTAATCAACCAGAGCATTGTGAAGCTCATCGACACGATAAGAACAATACTCATTAAAAAGGCAAGTTGATGAATGAGTGCGGCTGCCATGAAATCCTGAAGCTCAGTTGAAAATAGCGTCACCAGTACTCGGAAAACCATAAACCCACCATATATCAAAAATGATAAGGCCATCATTCGAGTTGCTAGGGTCAAGTCATCACGTTGACCCTTTAACACCACAAAGGCAGTGCAAAGAGTAACAAAGGCCAAATATAAACTAATGAGAATAATTCGAGCTTTGATGGAAGGTTCATAGTACGTGAAGTGAATAAAACCTAGCAAAAGAGCCAACATCATCAGACTGCTGAGGTAGGTGCATTTTAGGGAATATTCTCGAAACAGGCACAAGCTATACAAAGCGAGATGAAAGCCAAGCGCAATGACCATGTTGGCGCCAATAACAGTGATCCAATCAGGGAGTTCCCCTCTTAGGCTCAACATCAACGGCCCACTTCCGATAACAAATATTGAAATCGAAAAAATTGAAAGCCCTTTAATGGACTGTTGGGTAAATTGGAACAGCAACAAGCCAATGCAGTAAATGAAAGAGAACAAAATAATAATAAAATTAAGTGTTCTCATATCCAGCGAAAAACCATCCATGATTTTCTATCTTCCATACGCAACCAAATTTCAACATGGTCAATAATCATGCAAACCACAAAAACATTCACCATATGAATCTTTTCATTTTATAAAAAAAGGGGGTAGATCACATATGCGGAGATTTTTGTCGCATGAGTCCATGATGTGGATAGGCATGTAACACTCGCCCTCAATATTGCTTCATAACATCACCGAATCTATAGGCTTCTTCACTCGTTACTTGGTTGAATGACAACTGTCTGGCATTATGCGCCCAAGAAATCTCTAGGGGCTGTTGACCTTAGTTATTATACAGCAAAGAATGAACGAAGGTAGCCAGTGGTAGAAAACAGCCAACAATTAAGTGACCGTTACGACGAACATGGTTACTTTGTTATCAGAAATTATTTCAATGAAGCTCAAATTGCATCGCTTAGAAAAGTCGTGCTGAAATTTCATGAATCATGGAAAGCAGACAACGAAGAATTCTATAAAGAAGAAGCATTTAACTCGTCTTTAATTACGGGAAGCGAGTATTTGCCTGCCGACGATAGAAGCGTGCTTTTCGACTTCATCAGCTCGAAACAAGTGATGGATGTGGTTGATGCGGTGATTCCGAACAAGCCGGCATTCATGAATACACAGCTGTTTTTCAACCCAGTAAACCCGCAGCAAAAAGACTTCTGGCATCGTGACTGTCAATACGACTACGACATTGATGACCAGATGAAAGTCATCATGGAAACCCAAGTATTGCATCTGCGAGTGCCCCTTTTTGATGAGCCCGGCATGGAACTTATCCCCGGCACGCACAAACGTTGGGATAACGAAGAAGAGTACAATGTTCGCCAAGAAGAAAACGGCAAAGTGAGCAGCGATGACATCTCTGGTGGTAAGCAGATACCGTTAGCCGCAGGTGACTTATTGGTGTTTTCAGCGGATATGATCCACCGAGGCCGATATGGCTTGGATCGTTTGGCTTTGGATATTTTGATCTTCGATTCGGCGGCAGACTATGTCGACTACGTTGATGACGACTGTTTACCGACGCCAGCTATGTTAAGCAATATTAGCGACCCAAGGTTGTTTATGAACACGCTACACTTAAAATCAATGCAGTACTCATAATCCATAAAGGTGCCCAAACTATGACTGACACTAAGCAAAATACCCGAATTAGCCAGTTCCGTTTCGGTCAGCCAAAAGAATCTCTCAAGTTAGAACATGTCGCTTTAGGGGTACTAGACAAAGATAAAGTTCGCGTACAAATTGAAGCGACTAACATCAACCCTAGTGATCTGTTGTCGATTTATGGTGTGGGCCAATACAAACATAGCCATCAGCCGCCGAGAGTACCGGGATTTGAAGCGGTAGGAAGGATTGTAGAATCCAGCAGTGCTGAGTTTATAGTGAATCAACGAGTGCTTGTGGCAACCAGTGGAACATGGCAGAACTATGTCGATGTATCACCAGATGATCTGTTCCAAATTCCTCAACATTTAGACAATGGCTACGCCTGTCAGTTGTACATTAATGCGCTAACCGCATGGGTGCTAACGACAGAAATAGCCAAGCTGACCCAAGAGGATGTGTTGATCATCAACGCGGGCAGTTCAGCCATCGGTAAGATCTTCTCCCAGTTATCAGCATCACTCGGCTTCAACATCATTGTCGTTACATCACAGCAGACACAATACCCTGCCACTTCCTGTTGGGTGATAGATGCGAACGCTGATCTAGTTTCTCAAATTAAGGCATTAGGCTTGCCTATGCCAACCGTTGCCTTTGATGCGATTGGCGGCTCACCCGGAACCGATCTTGTTCACACCCTTGGCAACAACGGGCGCTTTATCAACTATGGGACGCTGTCGTTGGATTTTTACGAGCCACGCTTCTTTGAGTACGCGAAAAACCAACACATCGATTTCAGCACCTTCTTCTTGCGTTATTGGGAGGAAGCAGAAGGTAAAGATGTTCGCCGTGATAAGTTCACGACCATGCTAGATCACTTCATCACAAACGACATTCAGCTCGACGTTGACCGCTATCTACCATTCGATGAAGTGCAAACCGCGATTGATCTCATTGAATCGAAAACCACACGCCTAGAGGGCAAGATCATCTTACTGCCACAGTAAGTGAGAGTTGGACGATATATACCTTGTTTATTTCAACAGGCAAGACGTTCAACAGCTTACAAGCGTGCTTGTTAATACACCATCGCTTAGGAAGTTTGATTAAAGAAATCGAAGATTGAAAAGATAGCGAAGAGTTGTGGTGCATTTCTCCATAACTTAAGTGGTTACGAGATGGTCATGAATCACATTTATTTGAAACATCAATTAGTTATATCATTAGAAATATGATACTGATCACCCATAAGATAACCTCGATTCTATATGGTAGCGTCATACTTAAAACCACGATGTGAACATACTTATGAAAAGACACATACTATCAAGCGCCATCCTACTCTCTCTAGCCTTTCCCACCTTTGCAGCTGATGGCGATATACACGATGTCACGATACTGGGTACTTCAGATATCCACGGTCATTTTATGGCGTGGGATTACGCGGCAGATAAACTCAACACTCGTGGTAGCTTGAGCCAAATCGCGACCAAAGTTGGTGAGATCCGCAAAGAGCAATCTAACATTATCCTTGTCGACGCTGGCGATACCATCCAAGGCAACTTCGTAGAAACCTTCAAAGACGAGCCCTTTGACCCAATGATGCTTGGCTTTAATCACATGAAATACGATGTGTGGGTTTTAGGTAACCACGAATTCGACTTTGGCCTCAAAACCCTCAACAGGGCCGTTACCCAATTTAAAGGGCAGTCTCTCGGTGGCAACATCAAGAACAAAAACGGAAACCCATTCCTGCCTGGTTACACCATCCTAGAACGCGGTAGCATTAAGATCGGCGTGATCGGAATGGATACCCCAATGACGGAGGTCTTTGCGCAAGGTACCAACCGTTTAGAAGGCGTCACTTTCACTAATCCAACCTTGGAAGTGAAGAAAATCGTCAAAGAGATTGATGATAAAGTGGATGCCATCATATTGGTTGCCCATATGGGAATTGAGAACGAGAATGACATTGCCGACACCGGTGTCACCGACATTGCCAATGCAAACCCAGAGCTTGATGCCATCGTCGCTGGCCACATGCACACTCGCATCGATAAAGCCGTTGTAAATGGCGTTATTATTACTGAACCCGACAAATATGGCCGCGCCCTATCTCGTATTGATCTTCAATTTGAAGAGCGCGATGGCACATTCACTCTCGTCAACAAAGACAGCTTCACCTATAAAATTAAAGGTATAGATTCTGATCAGAATATGGACGAGCTATACCAGCCTTATCACAAACAACTCCGAGAAATGGCGAACAGACCTGTCGCTCAGCTTACCGGCGTTGATTTAGTCCCTGAAAATGAAATCCGCGGTATCCCTCAAGTCCACGTTCAAGACACAGGCATCAGTGCGCTATACCAAGAAGCGAGCTTCTTCTATGCACCCAAAGCCAATGTCATTGCACTTCAAATAGACAACGACAATGCAGAGCTCGATGTTGGCCCAATCAAAGCCAAAGACATCGCGTACAACTACCAATACGCAGGTGGCGAAATCACTGTCTACCAGATGACAGGCAAAGAGTTAAGAACCTACATGGAATGGTCTGCGGGCTACTTCAACTCAGTGCAACCCGGTGATGTGACCTACAGCTTTAACCCTGAACGCAGAGCTTCAAAATACTCAACTAATGACTTCTTCGCGGGCGTGACTTATACCATCGACCTCACTCAGCCTGCAGGTACACGCATCACCAACCTCGCGTTTGCAGATGGCACACCGGTTACTGATCAAACAGAAATCCGTATTGGTATGAATAGCTATCGAATGGGTCATCTAACCAAGAAAGGCGGCGTGCTAGAAGGTGAATCATTCCCTGTACTCTTTGATACGGAAGCAGAGTATGGAGAAGAAGCAGGCACGATCCGTAATATGACAATCAAGTATCTTAAAGAAGAAAAGAACGGTCAGTATGAAGGTAAAACTCAGCAGCGATGGGCTCTTTCTGGTTTAGAGAGCCGCTACAATGAACAGCGAGAGATCGTAAAGTCTTTGATTAATGATGAAACCATATCAATCCCGACCAGTGACGATGGCCGCTACACAAACATCGCTTCTATCAACGTAAAAGAACTGATGTTCACATCTGACGAAGCCAAACAAGCAGCCATAACCACACGCGAAAAGAAACTGGCGCAGGCAACTGAGCAAGAGAGTAAGCAGATCAAACGCGAAATCACTCTGATCGAAGCACTCAATTAACCCCTGACCTCAAACCAATAACGACTTAACGACGCTTAGAGCGTGGTTAGGTCGTTTTTGTTCCCATTTTCCAACACCACATCTGTACTGAGTAAAACGGTTAATATTGGATGAATGATCTGCAAAGGCCAACTCATAGTTGGACAAAATCTTCTCAGCGAGTTTCCTAAATTAGTGATTATGAATCACTTCAAGTATTGCAAACCTCCAATCAAGTGGCCAAATTCACTCAGCCACTACAGTACCACTACACGGTTGCTATAACGCCAACTCGTAAAGGTGATAAACGTCTTCACTGGTCAACGTTCTTGGGTTGCCTCCCATACAAACATCATCCATGGCTTTTTGAACCCAACCATCAATATCCGCATGCTTAACCCCAAGATGAGCCAGCCCAGAAGGGATACCCACTTCACGAGACAACGTGCAAATCAGGTCCACCGCTAATAGGGCTGCATTAGTGTCGTCTAACTGAGACGTATCCCCACCCATCGCTTCAGCTACTTCCCTAAACGCACTTGGAACCGTTTGAGCATTGAATGCGCTCACCACAGGCAGCAAGATAGCATTACAAACGCCATGCGCTAGGTTGTGTGTTGCCGAAGGCTGATGTGACAACGCATGAACCGCGCCTAATCCGGCTGAGTTGAACGACATCCCCGCTAAAAATTGCGCATCAGCAAGTGCCGACCGAGCTTCTATGTTCGCTCCATCCTTTACTGCCATAGGCAGCCATTTGGCAATTAGCTTAACCGCCTCGAGTGCGGTCGGAAGTGTTAAACGATGGGCGCCAGGAGTCACAACCGACTCAATGGCATGGGTCAGCGCATCCATACCCGTTGCAGCGGTAACAGAGGCAGGCAAACCAACCATCAATGATGGGTCGTTAACCGCAACATCTGGAATCTGTTTGGTGTCGACGATCACCATCTTAACGAGATTCTTCTCATCGGTAATCACCGAATTGGACGTCATCTCCGCCGCTGTTCCCGCCGTTGTATTAATAGCAATAAAGAACGCACCGCTATTCTTAACCAGGCCGACCCCATTATAATCGGTGATTTCGCCTTCATTTGATGTGACAATACGAATCGCTTTCGCACAATCAATAGGGCTACCGCCACCAACCGCAATCAAACAATCGCACCCGCTCTGTTGGTAAAACTCAGCACCTTGATTAACCAAACTAACGGTCGGGTTAGGGGTGACCTTATCAAAGGTGACATAATCGAACCCTTTATCATCGAGTGCACAATAAAGAGAATCTAATATCCCCAATTCAATAAGGTTTTTATCTGTCACTATCATTGCTTTTTTTACGGGTCGACAGTCCAACACTGCAACAGATTCTGCCACCGCACCTACGCCGGATAATGATAGTTTTGGTAAATTTAATGCAAACACCATAGTCATTCCTTTACGGTAAGAGCCCGACGGATCGGGCCGATATCAATTACTTCTCAACTCGCAATCCATACGTCTTGAACTTATCGAGTACATGATCCATCTCTTGGTTTGGAAGCACTGGAACGTCTGGCTGAATCGCTGCACACTTGAGATAAAGCTCAGCCAATACCTCGGTTTCATGTGCTAACCACAATGCTTTCTTCAGATTTTCACCAACGGTGATCATGCCATGATGTTGAAGAAGAATAGATTTACTTTGACGAATGCCAGCATCTACATAATCAGCCAACTTAGGAGAGCCAAAGGTAGCATAAGGTACACAAGGTATTTCTGCCGCGCCCGATGCTGCAACCATATAGTGGATCGCCTGGATTGGACGATTGAGTATAGACACTGCTGTCGCGTTAATGGCGTGGTTGTGAACAACGGCATGGCAATCCTCTCTCGCTTGGTAGCAGGTTAGGTGGAAAGCCCATTCGCTTGATGGAATTTTGCCTTCCTCAAATTCTCCGGATTCGCTTACAAAAACGATCTTTTCCGGTGTCAGATTCTCATATTCAATACCCGTTGGAGTGATCAATAAACCACCTTCATAGCGCACCGAGACATTACCTGCGGTGCCTTGGTTTAATCCCAGCTTAGTCATCTCTAAGCATGTATCGATAATGTCTTGTGCTAGTTCATTTCTTGTTATTGTCATCGTATTACTTCCTTAAGCTGGCGTTACGCCTTTCTTTAAAATGATGTTTCCGTATTTAGCGGTTTCGCCCGTCAGTACAACTGCAAAGCATTTTTCGGCGCGGTCGTAAAAATCAAAACGATCCATGTGTTCTAATGCAGGCTTGTCTTTCGTGGTCTTTGTGATTGCCGCCATGTATTTCGATTCAACTGTTGGGTCGAGCTGGTCACCCTCTACTGCTTGCATCATGATCAGCGGGCTTTGGCAGTACACGTCGAGCTCAAATAGCGGTATTGTGCCCTCTAACAGCGTATCGATATTCACGCCATCGGCTCTTAGCACCACATGCGTTCCAAACGTCTCCGCAGGAAAATGGGCGTCGGCAAACAGAATTTCATCGCCATGCCCCATTCGACTTAATACGGCAAGCAGTTCTGGGCTTATTGCCGGATGGATTCCTTTAAGCATTGTGTATTTCCTCCAATAACTGGGCGTATTGTTCACGGCTCTCAGACGGGGTGATGACTTGGTAAGCAGGCTTCATATTTTCTTGGGCATGATTGGCATCAATAAATACCCCAGCCCCTGCAAAGGCATACATCGCTGCCCCCGTCACTGTGGCTTCAGGCTGTTCAACCACATGGATAGGGATGCCAACAACGTCAGCTCTTATTTGGTTCCACAGTCTATTTTTAGACCCACCACCCACCACCATTAAACACTCGGTATTTAAGCGACAAGTCGTGGAAAGATAGTGCAGACTGCTCTTGAGTTTGAAGGCCAGTCCTTCTAGAGCGGCGCGGTATATCTCACCCCTTGTGGCATTAATGGACAGGCCAGTAATCGCACCATTTCCTTTACCGTCACCACCAAGTAAAAAGGATGGATCGAACCTAACGCCATTTGCACCGATAGGGGCCGCTTCCCCTTCCGAAACCATCACCGCGTATTTACTGCTGCTCTCGGCAATATCCGTAAAGTAGGTGTTGGCGACCCATTCCATTACTGCACTAGAGAGCCATTGGATTGCTGGGTTAAACAAATCATTTTTAGCATCAAGCTCTGTTGTCATGCCCTCTTTGAGATAGTCAGGTTTTAACTGAGGACGTGGCGAACGAGCCATCAAGATCTCCCAAGTCCCTGAGCTTAAGAAAGACTGATTCTCTTTGGCACCAGAGCCGAACAAAGCAAACTGAGTGTCGTGACCTGCTGAAATCACTGGAACTCTGTTTGGAATGCCAAGCAGGAAGGCGACATCGTCTTTTAAACAACCCACTATTTCGCCCGCTTCAACCATGGGAGGAAAGTGCGCCTTCGTCAGCTCTAGGTACTGTAATACCCCTTCATTCCAGTCACCGCTGTCTAGGTCCGTCATCATCGACGTGCCAGCCATCGTTCGATCGGTTGTTAATTCGCCCGTCAGCTTTTGTGTCAACATCGACGAAATAAACACCCACTTATCCATATTGCTATAGACTTTTGGTTCGTTGTCTTTCAACCACTTAAGCTTGAATAAGGTATTGAACGAATAATCCCCGATGCCGTTGGTCAAATACAGTTCATCGCGGTCAATATCTTGCGAGATCTGGCTCATCACAGGCGCGGTACGAGCACATTTCCAAGAAATAATGGGATAGATCTGCTTTCCATCTTTATCGAAGGGCGCCCCGTCCACTCCAAAGGTAGTGACAGAAACGGCAACAATATCCGTCGAATTAATTTGAGCCGTTACCTGCTTTGAACACTCAACAAGCTTTTTCCAAATCTGTTGAAAATCCCAAACATGTTTAGTGCCATTCTGTAGCGTTTCATTAGCAATATAGTGCGACGCAACAATTTCACCTTGCTGGTTAATCGCAATAGAGCGGACGTTGGTGGCTCCGCAATCAAGAATAATAGCAATCGACATAACTCACCCCTTTAAGGCCTACCCCAAGTTGGGGCAGGCAAAATTAGTTACCTATTGAATTACTTATAGATAGGGCCGAAGTTCTGACAAGCGCGATAGTCCTGTCCCTCAACATCCTGACCAAATGCAGACCAAGTATGCGGACGAAAGATGTCTTGGCTATCCACGTTATGCATCGATACCGGAATACGCAGCATTGCAGCGAGAGAGATTAAATCGCCGCCAACGTGGCCTGAAGTGATAACACAGTGGTTAGCGCCCCAGTTTGCCATAACGTCATAAACCGATTTAAATGCGCCTTGGCCAGTCAAGCGAGGGACGAACCAGGTCGTTGGCCAAGTCGCGTTAGTGCGCTCATTTAGGGTATTATGAACATCTTCTGGCAGTTCGATAGAGTGCCCCTCAGCAATTTGCAGCACTGGACCAATACCCGAGATAATGTTGATTCGATGCATAGTAAATGGCATACCACCTTCAGTTAGGAACTGAGACGAGAAGCCGCCCCCACGGAAGTATTCTTCAATGGCTGGGCACCATTTCGTTGCATTTAGAGACGCTTCAACGTCGGCTTGTGTCAGTTCCCAGTGCGGTTTCATCGCCGGCTTACCATCAGCTGTTCTCGCTTTACCTGCCCCATCGAGCGCTGCTGAGCCAGAGTTAACCAGGTGCAAGAAACCGGAATCTGGGCGGGTCCCTGTCACACGCTCTACCGCATCTTCAGACCAGTAGGTACGAACATCATGGAAAACCTGAGCCTCACCCGTCAGTAGCTTACCAAACATCATATTTACGCCGTTCAACGCGTCGTTTTCTGTTGCCACACAGATTGGTTCACGAATGCCGTTCCAATCAAATGAGGAGTTCAAGATGGCCTCTGAAAAATCGCCATTGGGCAAATGATCTGTCCAATGACGCTGACCTTGGAAGCCAGCCAGAATAGCATTGTGTCCTAGCGATTCTTCACCAAAGCCTAGCTCTGCAAGTTTTGGGTTGCCTTGCATCAAATCGCGCATGATCATGGTCATCTTAATGACGGTATCCCAATCCTCTGCTTTACGCTCTTCGGTGAAAGGGGTGCCGTTATAATCTTTACCTTCTTTACACCAGTCTCGTACCCAAGCACGTGCCAGTTCAAACTCTTTCTTGTCATAGACTTCTCGATCCAAACGGCGTTTGATTTCTGTCATATCGACATATTCATTACGCATGCCCAGATACTTCTGGAAGAACTCAGGGTTAACCACAGAGCCCGCGATGCCCATAGATACAGAGCCCATCGAGAGATAAGATTTACCGCGCATTGACGCGACGGCTAAACCTGCACGGCAGAAGCGAAGAATCTTGTCCTGTACGTCACTTGGGATTGACTCGTCTCCTGCGTCTTGCACTTCTTTGCCGTAAATTGAGAATGCCGGTAAACCCACTTGTGAGTGGCCTGCCATCGCGGCGGCTAGGTATACTGCACCTGGACGCTCAGTACCATTGAAACCCCAGATGGCTTTTGGTGTATGCGGGTCCATATCAATGGTTTCTGTGCCATAACACCAACACGGTGTTACTGTCAGTACAAGGCCCACATTTTCACGTTTAAATTTGTCAGCCGTCGCAGCAGATTCTGCTACACCACCAATACAAGAGTCGGCAAGGACACACTCCACTTTCTCTCCGCTAGCATGGCGAATATTCTCTTGAATAAAATGAGCTGCGCGCTGAGCCATTCCCATAGTTTGATCTTCAAGAGATTCGCGTACACCCATTTGACGACCGTCGATGGTAGGACGAATACCGATTTTAACTAACTGTGACATCATTGATGTTCCTTATTATTTCTTTAATTCAGGGGGCAGGTTAATGCTGCCCCTGTGGATAATTCTTTACTTAACTTGGTAACCTTTTGCGCCGTAGTACACTAGGTAAACGAAGCCAATGAATGGGATAACAAATGCGGCACCAATGCCTGCTGCATCTGAGATTTGCCCCATGATGGCGGTTAGCAGTGCACCACCCAGGATTGCCATGATTAAGAAGCTTCCACCAAACTTTGAATCAGACCCTAAATCTCTCAGTGATAGCCCAAAAATAGTCGGGAACATCAGAGACATACATGCAGACACACCGACTAGTGCATAAGCTCCTGCTAACCCACCCACTACCATGATTACAGCGACTAAAATCGCAGCGATCGCAGCCAAAGCAGCAAGTAGTTTTTGTGGTTCAATGTGTTTCATCAGCGCGACACAAACCCAGCGCATGACAGAGAAAATCACAATAGATGTCAGTAGGTATGTTGATGCATCTGCTTCTGTACCGCCGACTTCTTGCATCACGTAACGAATAGTCCATGACCAACAACCAATTTGCGCACCGACATAGAAAAACTGAGCTAACACGCCTTTGGTGAAGTGGCTTCGCTTGACAATACGGCGGTACGCCTGACCAAATGTAGACTCACCGGTAGTACTTGTGTCCTTTGCGGCCGGCATCTTAGTTTTAAGAATCAATAGCCAAATTAAAGCAATAACAACTGCTACGCCCATATAGGGCATCATTACTGCGTACAGTTCGTCAGATTGAATTTTCGCTAGTTCGTCAGCAGCCATGGCCGCACGTTCACTATCCGTTGCAGGGTTTAGTTGCGATAAGATGTAAAATTTGCCAATTAACACCCCAGTGATCGAACCAATAGGGTTACAAGCTTGAGCAATATTTAGACGTCGAGTTGCGGTTTCTTCAGGACCCATCGCTAATATGTATGGGTTGGCACTTGTTTCTAGAATGGAGAGACCGCCAGCTAGAACAAATAATGCCAGCAAGAAAGGTAAATATTCCATTGCTTGCGCGGCGGGATAAAATAGCAGTGCGCCGGTTGCAAACAATCCAAGGCCCAAAAGCACTCCGGCTTTATAACTGTATCGCTGTATGAAAAGCGCAGCGGGAAGAGCCAAACAAAAATAAGCGCCATAGAAAGCCGTTTGTACCAAACCGGATTGCATATCGGTTAAAGTAAATACTTTTCGAAACTGTGCAATAAGTACATCAGTCATGTTATTTGCCAAACCCCACATGGCAAAACAACAACATAGTAGCCAAAAAGCAAATTTAATTTCCTTTGGTATTACCTCTACTTTATTATTCCTCTGTGTTTCAGACGAACTTATATTGAGAGTATCATTCATAAGATATCCTTATTTATTAATTAAATTATTTATTTTTATTTTAAAGTTTATTTTGTTTCACGTTATTACAAATCAGTTATTACTACATCTACCGATTCGTTATCACATATTTTAAGAAGACTTCTTTTTTTGTATTTAGATTTATCGGCAATTAGAATAACTTGATCAGATATATCGATAAAACTTCTTTTTATTTGATAGTTATATTCATTTGAATCCCAAACTCCTGAGTCATAATCAAACCCAACGCAGGAAAAGAAGCAGACGTCCAAAGACATATTAGCCAGTGTCTCCACTGCTAGTGGACCATAGAAACTACTGTACTTATCGGAATAACTGCCACCAGTACAAATTACATTAATATTACTTTTACCTTCAAGGGCAATAACATTCTGAAGAGAATTGGTAATAATAGTGCAACTGATATTTGGAATCTCTCGAGCGAGACACCAACTTGATGAACTTGCGTCTAAACCTATTACCATTTCTTCTTTAATATAATCTAACGCTTTGCTTACCAGTAATTCCTTTTCTTCTATATAGTCCTTAGAACGCGCATGAAAAGAAAGACCTTCATCAATTTCTTGAACACTAATAGCCCCACCATGAACTCTTTTAAGTGCGCCCGATTCATCAAGCTTTTTTAAATCTCGACGAATGGTTTCCACAGAAACATTAAAGGCTTCTGCTATTTCTTCGACGGTTGCACTTCTTTGATCATTTATTAGTTCAACAATTTGTAGGCTTCTCATAATGGTCTCCCGCTTGCTTGATTATTAATTTACCAATGAAAAAATGGCAAAACTGTGACGAAATCGCCATCAAGCCCGTTATTGACCGATTTGTGACTGATATTGTGGACTATTAAACACAAATGCCCGAAACTTATAAAAACAGTCATTCATTAATAAGGAATTATAATTGTTAGAACAGCTTGTAATCACCACTTACATAGATTGAATGATATTGCGAATACTTGCCTATTTAGACCAAAGCGTATAACTCAGGAGAGGGGAGGACACGAAATGTCTGCACAGAGACAGTAATAAGAATCCACCAAGTAAACATGAAACAATGATTAGTTGAACTTGGCTAACTAAAGTGGGTAAAAACAAGAGAATTAATACTCTAAGAAACTTGGGGGCATTAACAAGTTAGAGAAACAGCACTATCCCCCTCCCCCAACACACTTTCATAAAGAAAACCTTTAACACGTTAAACCATGATTTATTGCACTTAAACGTGGTCACGAACCGTCTGACGATAAATTCGAAAGCCTCTGAGGTGACTCTAAGCTCCCACAAACACCTGTATTCCTCCTCACACTGATCTATTTCTCTCTTTTCGCAGTACAAGTTATTAATTATTCGATATAAATCGCTTTCTTTTTCAAATTGTTGTCTACAGTTTTATAGAGCTTGTCGCTTCAGTAATTGCCACAAGTAACGACACCTTTTGATGGTAGGTTTTGTTTATAAGGAAAGGAAATGGAAAGCCCAATTGTCACACTCACACATGCCAGCAAAAGCTTTGTTGATGGTAAAGACACTCATAGCGTGTTGGAAAATGTCGACTTCGCTTTGGCAACAGGGGCAAGCGTGGCTTTGACAGGGGCGAGTGGTAGCGGGAAAAGTACTCTGCTGAACATCATTGCGGGGTTTGAACCTCTATCTGGTGGTGAGTTGTGGCTCGATGGCGAGAACTCATTAGATTGGAAAGATCCACAGTGGAGCCGATTCCGCCATCAAAATTTGGGCGTTGTCTTTCAACAGTTCAACTTGTTAACCCCACTCAACGTAAAACAGAACATCGCCTTCCCTCTCCATTTAAATCAACAAAAATGGGGCGACTGGTGCGATTACTTAGTGGAAGCGTTAGGCATCAGTGAATTGCTCGATAGGCATGTATCTGCACTCTCTGGCGGTCAACAACAACGAGTCGCAATAGCGCGTGCGCTAGCCCATAAACCCAAACTATTGCTTGCCGACGAACCCACAGGCAACCTCGACCACAAAGCAGGGTTAGAGGTTATGAAACTGCTGAGTGAAATCACTACACAAGGCAACACTGCCGTGCTTTTGGTTACGCACAGCCCGGAATGTGCCAGCTTTATGCAGACAAAATTGGTGTTAGATGATGGTTGTTTAAAGAACGTAGATCGAACCAAAACCAAAGAGCAGCAACTTTGTGAGTAATCCAATGAAGCAAACTGGCTTCGTTCAGAACCAGCTCACCCATACCAAACTGACTCTGAACCTATTCGCGGCACACTATCGTCAATCACCATTGCAAGCCGCAGCGATTCTGATAGGCATTGTGTTAGCGGTCACCTTGTTTGTCGCAGTGCAAGCCATCAACCTCAATGCCAAGCGCAGTTATGCAGAATCGACCGAGCAACTTAGCGCCCAAGCGCAGAACCTTATCATTCCACCAGCAGGGCAAAACTATTTGTCGGAATCGCTCTACTTCAGCTTAAGACAAAGCGGATTAAGCGCAGCACTGCCTGTTATAGAAGGGCGAGTAAGAGACGAGCAAGGTCGACGTTGGTCAGTTCAAGGCAGTGAGTTGATCGCCGCCCTCACTTCAAGATCTCGTCACGCTCGCGTCGACGAACAAAGCAACACTCAAACCAAAGAACCAAACATTTCCCTGTTCGACAACGCCTTACCTTTGCCGCAACTCTTAGCGGGTGAACCCATTGTGATGATGAGCCAATCTCAGCACCAGAGTTTGGACGAAGTAGACACACTCACTTTGGATGAAGTGCTCACCAAAGTCGTGGTATTGCCAGATGAATGGCAGCTCGGTAGCCGAATGTTGATGGATATTGGGTTCGCTCAGCAACTGCTTAACAAGCAAGGGCAACTGAGCTACATCGCTATTTTTGACACTAAGAGCGACACGAACAGCAATACTCAGGATAAATGGCAAAGCCTTATCGGCAAACAGGGGCAATGGATTTCCAACAACCAAAGCACGGATCTCGGTTCAATTACCGATAGCTTTCACCTCAACCTCACCGCCATGAGTTTGTTGGCGTTTTTGGTTGGCCTGTTCATCGCTTACAATGGCGTGAAGTACAGTTTGCTGAAACGTAATCGGCTGTTGGTGCAAATTCAACAAGCTGGGATTGCGCCAAGCATCGTATTTTCAGCTCTGCTAGTCGAGCTGGTTCTTTTAGTCACAATGGGCGCGTCGCTTGGTTTCATTCTCGGCATTCAACTCAGCCATTGGCTACACCCAACCGTCGCGATAACGCTTGAGCAACTTTATGGTGCAACACTGCTTCCCGGCACATGGCAGTGGCAATGGTTAGTGCAGGCACTGCTACTCACGCTGGCCGCAACGCTTGTCGCGTGTTGGCAGCACTTTAAACAGCGAGTGCGACAACCCCTCTCTTCCCATGGCGGTTTCTATCAAGCGCCGGAAACGTCTAACGAAAATCAGCTGTTTGTTATCGGGTCAGTATTAACCATTGTCGCGTTAGCAGGGTTATGGCTGAGCGAACATCATCGCTTCACCATAGCATGGCTCGGAGTGTTAGTGGTGTCGATTCCTTTGTATTTGCCCAAAACACTCAGCGTGCTAGCGAACTGGAGCGAAAAACGTACCCAATCGGGGTTGATACAATATCTGTTCGCTGAGCTGCGTGAACTTATCTCCCCTCTCTCCCTTGCCATGATGGCGTTGCTTCTCGCCGTCACCGCTAACATGGGAATGAATACCTTAGTCGGCAGCTTTGAATCCACCTTGAAACAATGGCTAGAACAGCGATTACACGCAGACATTTACGTTAGCCCTGCCCAAGGTGAAATCGCGAATGTGGAACGTGCGTTAGAGCAGTTTGAAAATGTTGAAACCGTTTATAAGCAATATTATGTCGACGATAACTTGCAGGGCTTACCGACTTTGCTCGGCACCAAAGACAAAGACACACTTGAGCAAACCATGGTATTCCAATCCCACCTTGATGATTTCTGGACTCGCTTTTACCAAGGTGAGTTCGTGGCAATCAGCGAACCTACGGCGGTGAAGCTCGGCTTGCCCGTTGGAAGCCAACTCAAGCTCGACGCGATCCAAGACAAAACACTCATCGTCGGGGCGATTTTCCACGATTACGGCTCACCGAATGGCGAAGTGTTGCTTGCACCTAATTTATGGCTCGAAAGTGGATTTACTGACTTGCCCACCAGCTTGGGAATCAAAGTTTCTGGCGACCCACAAGTGGTGTACGAACAGCTACGCCAGCAACTCAATCTGCACCCAAGTCAGCTTTACGATCAAGCACAGATCAAATCGATCGCTTTAGATATCTTCTCACAAACCTTTGCCATCACTCGGGCGCTTAATGGCGTCACTTTAATGGTGGCGGTGATAGGGTTGTTCTGCGCCTGTTTCATGTTGCTCGATGCACGCAAAGCCGCTATTGCAAGGTTGTACGCGCTCGGTGTTAGTCAGCGAAAATTGATGGCGATGGTGGTCGGGCAAATCGTAGTTCTGGTCGCCTTCACTCTGGTTATCGCTTTACCACTCGGCGCTATGGTCGGTTATGTGTTGACGGACATCGTTACCCTGCGCGCCTTTGGTTGGAGTTTAAATTATATGTGGAATTGGAGTGATGCACTCAGCATCGCAGCCATCACCATTTTAGTGGCGGTGATTGCGACCTTGATTCCACTGTGGCGTTTGGTCAGTAAACCCGTGGTATCCAGTTTGCAAAGCGAGGTGTTGTGATGAATCGAGCAATAAGCGTTTTTGTTCTCACGCTTACCCCCTTATTCTTTTTAGGATGCGAGGAGTCCACACAACCATCAGCTCAAAATATGGGTTCGATACTCGGTACTGGAGCACAAACCGAGAATGAAGTACAAAAAGAGACTGAGCAATTCACCCCGGTAGTAAAAGGTATCGACATCACCTTCCCTGCCGACCATCAAGCACACCCTAATTTTCGTCATGAATGGTGGTATTTAACCGCAAACTTGATTGATGAAGAAGGCAATGCGTTAGGCGTGCAATGGACACAATTCCGCTTCGCCTCTGCACCACAGGACAGTGGCAATGGTAATAAGAAAACCGCGTGGCAAAGTCAGCAGATCTACATGGCACATAGTGCCGTCACGACCGGAGACAAACACTACGCCGATGAAAAGTGGTCACGTAACCAAGCAGAACTGGCAGGAGTAAGCGCTTCACCATTTCGTGTCTATCTTGATGACTGGCAATGGACGTCGACGACCGATGACCTGTTCCCAGCTACATTGGTCGCTAACTCGGGTCAATTTGGATACTCGCTTAAGTTAACCAACAACGCGCCTTATCAAAAGCAAGGCGAACAAGGCTACAGCACTAAAAGTAGCGATGGCAAAGTGGCTTCCTATTACTACAGCCAACCATTCATCGATGTATCGGGCGAAGTAACCATTGATGGCATCACGCATCAGGTGTCTGGTAAAGGTTGGATAGACAGAGAGTGGAGCTCTCAGTTTTTACTCGACTCACAACAAGGTTGGGATTGGTTTGCGCTGAGGCTGAGTGATGAAACCAGCTTGGTGGTATTTCAACTTCGAAACTCAACAACAGGCAAAGCCAATTATTCCCATGCAAGGTTGATGAATCAAGATGGCTCCGGCATCACGATTAAGCAGCAAGACATCAGCTTAACCGCCATCAAGCAAACTAAAATCGACGGGCGTGACTACCCAACAGAGTGGCAAGTTTCGATTCCAAGCCAGCAAATAGAACTGACCGTCTCGGCGCTCAATCCAGAAGCAAAAATGCCGCTGTCGGTTCCTTATTGGGAGGGGCCAATCATGATTAAAGGTTCTCATTCCGGATCTGGCTATATGGAGTTGACTGGGTATTAAGTCGTGTATTAATAAAGGTGGAATCTGACAACAAATACATCGCGATAACCATCAACTAAACCACTTTTAACCAAAGCCTCTACCACGGAGGCTTTTTGCCATTCATCATGTTCTATTTATCTAAACGCTTGTTACAAAATATCTAATTTAACCAAACACTGAGCTCCCCTAAAATACCAATCAAATGCTTAGGGGAGATAGAACATGATTAGCTCAGTACACAATGACGAACTCAACAGATACATAGAAAGACTAGACTTAAACCTTACCAAGGCTCAGGTTCGTGAACTTGGTTGGCAGCAAAGTAATGAAGAGGTAGGAAAAGAAAAAACAGTATTAGGCTCGTGGTTTTTCTTTTCTTTCTTTGGCTTATGTACGTCTGCATGTCTTGCGCTGCTGATGTATATCTCATGAAGATAAACAAAACAATGACCACGTATAACCAGCATGGAACGTTCAATTGGTTCGAGGTCGATGGAGAAACGTACATACTGTTCAAGGTCGGCAGCATCAGTGCTCTATTGAATCAATACTATGAGGATGTCACCGAACAACAGAGCGAAATATATGGGCTGTTGGGTGCGATTCCATAATCTCCTACTGCACGTATTCACTTATGGTCTATCTATTCACTTATGGTCTATCTACTCACTAACTAGTGAAAACATCCGTTCTTTTGGGAACACGAGCTAGCTACAACAAACGGTTCTTATACTGCTCTGGCGTTTGGTTCGCGTAACGTTTGAACATGGTGATAAATGGGCTTGCTTGGTTATAACCCAATGTAAGAGCGACCTCTTTGACCGATTGGCCGTTTCTTAACAAGTCCATTGAGTACAGGTAGCGCACTCGTAGTCGCCACTCTGTAAAGCTCATTCCAAGCTCGGTCTGGCAGTGGCGAGAAAGGGTTCTTTCCGTAGTGTGGACACGTTCAGCCCAATCTTTCAGTGTCACTTCGTCGGTTGGGTTTTCTTCAACAGAAGCCAATATAGGCGCGAGGTACTTATTGTCGGTCGAAGGCAAGAAGTGGTGTTCAACCTCACGCTGCGCAAGTTGGTCAAGCAGTACCTGAACGAGCCTTTGATCTTGCTCTTTTTCTGCAACATTGATTCCACGCTCGCGAAAGTCATCGATAATAGAAGACACAATCGGCGTGATCTTTATAAGGCTAGTTTTATCTGGCAGGTGTTGCGTGAGTTCTGGGGCGATATTTAGCGAACAGTAGTCCAAAGGCTTACGGTTATAACTGCAATGCATCACCCCGGCCGGTACCCAAATCGCCAAATGTGGTGGTGCTAGAAATCGGGTGCTTTCCGCTTCCATCTCTAATATACCGCCACTGATCAATTGAACCTGTCCCCATGAGTGGCTATGAACTCGGGTTTCAGTGTTCGAAAGAAACGCTTCAAAATTCATAAATACGTTGGATGGTGCCTTATCAATTGATAAGGATGGGTGAAGGTTTCTGGAGTGTTTTTTCAAACTTGTCTTCCTATCGCGCCTGATGTCTTTCTAAAGATACTTGTAAGTATAACGACCTGTCAAACTAGCCGCATCAACTCATTTGCGACGGAATTCACATGCATTATCTCTTACCATTTTTTACAGTCTGTATCTGGGGCGCCAATGCAATCGTCAACAAGCTTGCTGCAAGCACCATAGAACCTAGCGCGATGAGTTTTTACCGCTGGTTTTTTGCGATGTTAATTCTCACGCCTTTCTGTATTCGCCCGGTGATGAAGCAGTGGGCTGTCATTAAGCCAAACCTATCGAAATTAGCGTTCCTCGGATTTTTAGGCATGGTATTGAACCAATCTCTAGGTTACTACGCAGGCTTAACCACAACCGCTTCCAACATGGCCTTGATCACGTCTTTAGTCCCATTGATCAGCGTGTTTCTAAGCGTTCCTTTGTTGCACAAGTCGATTTCTAGTTTGAGTATTGTTGGCGGTGTGTTGTCACTGTCAGGCTTAGCTCTGATGTTAGGTAAAGGCGACCCTTTGTTCTTCATGCATCAAGAATTGACTCAAGGTGATGGTTATATGCTAATTGCAGCCTTTGTTTATGCGTCTTACTGTGTGCTCTTGAAACGCTGGAAAATGCCCATCAGTAGCTGGGTGGTGATTTACATTCAGGGTCTGTTTGCTGTCGCGATGCTTACGCCACTTTGGCTTACCAGCGAACAGCTTTTACCACCACAACAAGCGATCCCATTGATAGCTTACGCCGCAGTTGCCGCTTCAATTTTAGCGCCTTGGATGTGGGTGAAGGCGATTGACACGATTGGTGCTGACTCAAGCGCGATGTTCATGAACTTGCTTCCGGTTGTTGCGATCGTATTAGCCGCGACATGGCTTGGTGAAGAGATTAACCAGTTCCACATCATTGGTGGTGTGATGGTGATTTCCGGTGTCATCCTTGCTCAAATCAAAAGAAAACCAAGGCTTGAGGCTCCTCTCCCTCAACAAAGCTAAACGCATTACCCAACGCTCACATTAGGGTAAAAATTCAAACTCACGTTTCACACAGCAAATGAGAGTGGCTACTGTAATCCATACTATGATGAGCCCTTACAGCAAGCGAGTAAAACGGAAGATTAGTCTAAACGCTTTACTTTATATCAGCACGATGAGTCGTTACTCAACTATTCTTCAGCAGTTATACCTTTATATCATTACAATCACACACGATTAGTGCGAAATACACTAAAAGGCTTCCCAAACAATAATCCGAAAGGAAATATCTACGCGAAGGATCTATACTTTTTAAAACAGTAAAAGTGAGCTGATAAGAAAACAATAATCACTACCACTTTAGTGGTATTTGAGATACAGCCACTTTAACTAAACCAAATCAACAGCGGTTGGTTGGCTAACACAAAAAAGTACCGACATGAGTACCACACGGCTTAGAAACACCTAGCATTACGCTAGGTGTTTTTTTTGCAATCGACCTATCTAGTGACTTAATCAGTATTTCTATTCTCTTGCTTGATATCACTTCATCCATGTTTGCCATTCGCCTGATACGCCTTTAAGCACCAATATTCATCAACTGATCATCTGTTTGAAAAAAATAGTCTTAACCATGAGATTATCCGCTTTAACTTATGTCATCTTAAGTATATTGTTACTAGCAAGTAACAAGCATGTTACGCAGCAAAATAATAATGAAGGAAGATAGATGAGCAGTAGCAATAGCCGACAAGATGGTAAACGAGACGTTACTCTGCGTTTTTTAGCTGAACCCGGGGATGTGAACTTTGGTGGTAAAGTTCATGGTGGTGCAGCAATGAAGTGGATCGATTTAGCAGCCTACGCTTGTTCCGCAGGTTGGAGCGGTAAATACTGTATAACAGCCTATGCAGGCGGAATTCGATTCGTTGCCCCAATTCATGTAGGCAACCTTGTGGAAGTAAGTGCAAAGGTCATTTACACAGGTTCATCTTCAATGCATATCGCTATCGACGTGCAAGCAAGCGACCCTAAAGAGCTCAATAACCGCCTAACAACTCACTGTATCGTTATTATGGTCGCTGTCGATGAGAATGGTAATCCGACTAAAGTGCCAGAGTGGATACCAGAGACGCCAGAAGACATCGAATTACGAGATTCGGCTATTCGCCTAATGAACATGCGAAAACAGATTGGTGAAGAGATGGAAGCTCACGTGAAGTACCTTAAGTAAGGTCCACCAGCTGCCCTCCCCCTACAAAACCTTATTACAATGCCAAGCGCCTGCTTGGCATTGATCTATTTGATACCTTCGTGCTCTACACAGCCAAATCCGCTGCACACCCAATACAGACGATAAGAGCGTGATACCCAGCCAAAGGTTGAAATGAATCGGCACTTGTTCACTGATTTATTTTGACTGTAATAAAGTCGTCATTTTGCTCTGATTAAATACCGCCAATCATAATAGATGCATTTGAATTTCTTGGAGCCACTCTTGAGCGTCATACGCCCCACTCTTAGCGAGTCTACACTGAACAATTTAAAGGCTGTTGAGTACCAATGGGTTAGAACTTTGTACGTCGAAGGCTACGACAGCAATGAAATCAACCACTATATCCAAACGTGTTTCGGTGGAGATCCGACATTTGCCGATCTATTTCGTCGCGTGGCACTCGATCAAGAAAGCATCTATGTGCTATTGCAACACTTAGGTTGTGCTCCTTCTAGTAAAGAGTTCTAACTTCTAAGTCCCACCAAAAACCAGAAGCATAAATAAACCTACCTCCATAACCCTCATGAATGTCACTTGAATATTCTGTAACTACCTCTCGCTTACCCATACATTTTCAGTGCAATTTCAGGTTTTGTTGCATACAAATCATTGAAGTATCACGCATTGGAATATTCACAACATATCAATAGTACAACAGCCACTTATACTGAGTGTCTGATTTGTGAGACTAGTTCATTTCTACAAGTAACCAAAATGAAGTGGTCGGTATTTAGGAGAGAAGTAACTCGAAACTTTGGGTTTTAAAGTAGATATGAGCGCGATAGTTAACGAGTAACGCTGACACAAAAAACAAAAAGTAGCAGGCATAAAAAAACCCAAGTAAATACCTGGGTTAGAGTTACAAAAACCACTAATCATTAATAGCGTAAGGAACCTGATTAGTAGCCAGCTATGCGTAACCTGAGGGTTATTTTTATTACTGATCGGCGGCCAAACCAAATGATGTAATAAAAATGCCAATATAGAGCGACCTAACGGTCGCTCTTTTTCTTTCTTATAGAGTACAGCTTATCCTTTTACACCACCTGCCGTCAAACCACCAACTAACCAACGTTGAGCAAGTAAGAACACGATAGTAATCGGAAGTGCTGATAGTACAGCCGCTGCCGCAAAGTCACCCCATAGGTAGTTCTGAGGGTATAGGTACTGCTGCATACCTACTGCTAGCGTGTAAGAGTTCACATCTGTAAGTAGGATAGACGCTACTGGCACCTCACCCACTGTCGCGATGAAAGATAGGATAAACACAACCGCTAGGATTGGCACAGACAGCGGTAGTAGAACCAGTCTGAATGCTTGCCAAGGCGTTGCACCATCAAGGGCTGCTGCCTCTTCCAGAGAGTTATCAATCGTCTCAAAGTAACCCTTAATCGTCCATACGTGCAGTGCAATACCACCAAGGTAAGAGAAGATTAGACCACCGTGTGTGTTCAAGCCTAAGAACGGAATGTATTGACCAAGTTTGTCAAACAGCGCGTAGATTGCTACTAGAGCCAATACTGCTGGGAACATTTGGAAAATCATCATCGCTTTCAGGATTGTGTTCTTACCTTTAAAGCGCATACGAGCAAACGCGTAAGCCGATGTCGTAGACAGTGTCACAATCAGAATCGATGTGATACCTGCAACCTTCACTGAGTTCCATAACCAAGTTAGCACAGGGAACGGAGGTGACGTTACCGAGCCATCTGCGTTCGTTACTGACATACCCAATGCTAACTTCCAGTGTTCCAATGATGGGTTATCTGGAATCAAACTACCGGTTGCGAAGTTACCTTCACGGAACGAGATCGCGATGATCATCAGTAGTGGGAAGATAATCATTGCCAAGAAGCACCACAACACTGCATGCGTTGCCCACACTCGGTATTTAAGGCCTTTACCTTGTACCATAGCCATTGTCGTGCTCCTTAATCTTGAGACAGTTTAGTGAAACGAAGGTTTAGTAACGCTAGTGCACCAACCAATAGGAAGATAAGCGTTGCGATAGCACTTGCTAGACCGAAGTCTTGACCGCCGCCGCCTTCGAATGCAATTCGGTACGTGTAGCTTACAAGCAAGTCTGTGTAACCCGCTGGCTCAGAAGTACCAATCATGTTCGGGCCACCGTTCGTCAATAGTTGAATCATTACGAAGTTGTTGAAGTTAAAGGCAAACGCTGCAATCAATAGCGGTGTAAGCGGTTTAATCATCAATGGGAACGTAATGCGCTTGAAGTTATCAAGGAAGTTCGCACCATCGATTGCTGACGCTTCGTATAAATCATCAGGAATCGCTTTAAGCAGACCCATACATAGAATCATCATGTAAGGGAAACCTAGCCATGTGTTAACCATCAACACCATGGTTTTCGCTAAGATAGGGTCTGAGAACCAGTTCGGGCTTAAGCCGAAGATATTCTCGAGTACCATGTTGATCTCACCAAAGCTTTGGTTGAATAGACCCTTAAAGATAAGAATCGAGATAAACGCGGGTACGGCGTAAGGCAGAATCAGTAGAACACGATAAATAGAACGACCTTTCAACTCTTCCCATTGCACGATGTTAGCCAATACAAGGCCGATAACTAGCGTGAACGCTACGGTACATACCGAGAAGATAACCGTCCAAATAAAGATGCTGATAAACGGTTCTTTAATGCCGTCATCTTTCCATACACGCTCAAAGTTATGCGTACCAATGCTAACCACGAAACCTGGAGAGATGGTATTACCCGTAAACTCACCATTTGCATCAACAGGCTGGTAGAAACCCACATCCATATTTGGCTTGAGAACTTCACCCGTTTCATTGTTGATTAACGTTTCTTCATCGTCTTGTAGCGTGTAAAGCGGAGCAACAGAAGCAAACTTACGTAAGCCACTCATGCGGATGTCACCACCGTCAGGTAGATTGAAATCAACACCACTGATTGCTGCTCGGTTTTGAATGATCGCTTTGATCTTCTCTTTTTCACCTTGCGCAGACTCAATAACAGATAGGTCCATCTCTGTTTCTGTCATATTGTCTAGAGAAAATACGTCAGTCGCTAACAGTTGATCGCCATCTTTTACAACGATCTGGTGACCGTCATCTGTCTTGTACAAAGTAAATGGGTAGCTCTCACCGCTTTGGAAAGAACGGTCTAAAAGAACGGTTTGAGTACGCTCTAGAGAAAGTTGGTTTTTCGCGCTGTAGTTAGTAAACGCAAGCCCTACGGTGTATGCCAATGGGAAAAGAATGAACAAGATCATTCCGGCAATACCTGGGTAAATATAACGGTGGGCGTAAGTTTTTTTACTACCAAAAATGTAAAGTGCCAAAGCCGTTAAGATCACTGTAAGCAGCGCAAAAGCGAGCTCACCGCGAGAATACATTAGAATTGTAGCGTAGCCGTTTATTAAGCCAACGCTACCAAGCAACCCCCATTTAATGAAGACGCTTTTACTGCCTGGAAGGCTTGATGGTGCTGGGATAGCATCTGTACCTTGAACTGACTGCATAGAGGAACCTGCTAGCGATATAGATAAAAAAATAGAAAAGTAAGGAGAGGTTACCCTCTCCTTAAAAGGTAGTGCCTGGGTGTTACTTAACCATACGACCTTCAGCAGCTTTTAGTGCTTGGTCTACTGATTGACGGCCGTCAACTACGTTGCCGATCGCTTCTTCCATGCTGTACCAGAATGTTGTGAACTGAGGGATGTTAGGCATGATTTCACCGTTCATCGCGTTGTCCATTGTTGCTGCAATACGAGTATCGCTGTCTAGTTGACGTTGGAAAGAGTTAAGAGCAACAGCGCCTAGTGGCTTGTCGTCGTTCAGGCTCTTCATACCTTCATCTGTTAGTAGGTAGTTTTCCATGAACTCAACAGCTAGGTCGCGGTTTGGAGACGCAGTGCTGATACCACCTGCCCATACACCAACGAAAGGTTTAGACGCTTTACCGTTGAACTTAGGTAGTGTTGTTACGCCGTAATCTACACCAGCTTTCTTGATGTTTTCCCAACCCCAAGGGCCGTTGATTGTCATTGCAACGTTACCCGCAACAAATTCAGACTCAGCAACTGAGTAATCCATGTCTGCAGAGATAACCTTGTCTTGTACCATCTTCTCGATGAAACCTAGAGACTTCTGAACACCATCAGTCGCTACGCCCGCATCTTTAATGTCGTAACCTTCTGCAGTCTGTTTGAATGCGTAACCGCCGTCAGCTGCAAGTAGAGGCCATGTGAAGTAAGCGCCGCCACGTAGAGGCCACATGATCGCTTTCTTGCCGTCTTTTTTAAGTTCAGCATCAAGTGCTGGGATTTCTTCCCAAGACTTAGGTGGGTTAGGAACAAGCGCTTTGTTATAAATTAGCGAAACTGACTCAACAGCAACAGGGTATGCGATTGTTTTACCTTCGTATGAAACAGCGTCCCATGCGAAGTCTACGATACCTTCTTTAGTTTCTTTAGAAGGTTTGATATCAACAAGAAGTCCCGCTTCTGCATAGCCGCCAAAACGGTCATGTGCGTAGAAGATCATGTCTGGGCCATCGCCAGCTGCTGCTACTTGAGGGAATTTCTCTTCTAGCTTGTCAGGGAAAGCGACGGTTACTTTAACACCAGTATCTTCTTCGAAGCGTTTACCTACTTCAGCCATGCCTTCATAAGCTTTGTCACCACCTACCCAGATTGTTAGTTGTCCTTCTTCGATAGCAGCATTTGCACCAAAAGAACCCAGAGCAACTATTGTACCTAGAGCTACAGCGCTTAGAGCGTTTTTCATGTGAATATCCTTTTTATATTTATACGTAGGGCACATCTACCAAGACGAGCCAGTTTTCGGAGGTTATGATCTGAGAAAACAGACCCTAGCTCATCATCCCAGCCACTACGCCCTAGCTATTATGGCTTAAATTCGTGATCGCCATCCGGTCAGATTAGAGACTGCAATCACAAAACGTATACTCATCGTGATCAACATCACCGTTACGTGGTGGATTTATTTGAACTGGATCGCCAATTATTAATAACCCCATTTATCTACTCCTCCCCTCCTACTCCCCCTAGTTAATTTTCCATTAGGAGGATGTACCCTTACGCCAATTCACCGAAACTGCATTCATCCAAGAGTGGATAGTAAGAACCCTTTACCGGCAAGTGTTATGCGTTGACGCATTATTCATTTAGTTGGCTTCACTGCCCGCTGGTGTCTTATATTAGCATCGAGCTAAATCTGTGATTGAATCACGGGGGAGGTTTAGCTGGATGTGGGGGAAATGGGCATCAGTTTGGCTATGACGGGTGGGCTTGGTTAAAGAAGCCAAGTCTCACCCACTTTTTTCTTACTCACTCAATACTTACCAATTCCTACAGTTACTGCTGACCCAAAAATTTCTTATAATGATAAGCAGTAAAACTTAAAATTTGATCGATCGAGGACAAGCTAGATGGCGAGTGTCACGTTAAAAAACGTTTATAAATCATATGGTGATGTACAGATTTCTAAGGACGTAACCTTAGACATCAACGAAGGTGAATTCGTAGTATTCGTTGGACCATCAGGTTGTGGTAAATCGACGCTATTACGTTGTATCGCAGGTCTAGAAGACATTACGTCTGGTGATTTGTACATTGGCGACCAACGCATGAATGACGTTGAACCGTCAAAGCGTGGCGTAGGTATGGTATTCCAGTCTTATGCGCTTTACCCTCACCTTAACCTATACGACAACATGTCTTTCGGTCTTAAGCTAGCAAACGCAAATAAAGCTGAGATCGACAAACGCGTTGAACATGCTGCAGAAATCCTTCAGCTTGGTCACCTTCTTGAGCGCCAACCTAAAGCGCTTTCTGGTGGTCAACGTCAACGTGTTGCGATTGGTCGTACTCTGGTTTCTCAACCAAACGTATTCCTACTTGATGAGCCTTTATCAAACCTAGATGCCGCGCTACGTGTTCAAATGCGTTCGCAAATCACCAAGCTACAGCGTCAACTGGGTTGTACCATGATCTACGTTACCCACGACCAAGTGGAAGCGATGACAATGGCGGATAAGATCGTTGTTCTTGATGGTGGTTATGTATCTCAAGTCGGTAAGCCGCTTGACCTTTACCACTACCCTCAAAACCGTTTCGTTGCTGGCTTTATTGGTTCACCGAAGATGAACTTCATGTCGGTACACATTGAACAAGCTGAAGCAGAACGCGTACAAGTTCAACTTTCTAACGGTATGACTTTCTGGATCCCTGTTGATGGTACGACGGTTAATGCCGGCGATCGTATGTCTCTGGGTATTCGCCCTGAACACTTGATGTCTGCTGAATCAGGTGACGCGACGATTGAAGCTGACGTGATGATGGTAGAGAAGCTAGGTAACGAAACTCAGGTTTACCTAAACCTTGAAAGTGCCGATGCTGATGTTATCTATCGTCAGCCAGACACGTTGAAAATCGAATCAGGTGACAAGTTGGCGATTGGTATTCCAGCGCACCGTTGTCACCTGTTCCACAGCGATGGCCGCGCATGTCGTCGTTTGTACAAAGAATACGGCACAGACTAATCGCTTAGCCTTTTAGGATATAACTTGCCCATATCGAATCCCTCTTACTCAGTAAGGGGGATTTTTTTATGTGCTGGATATTTTTATGTGTTGGATACGAGTTTCACTTACATTGAATAGTTCATGAGTCAGCCACTCGGTCTTTCGCTAGCGGCAATAAAAAAGGTCTAGCAAGCGCTAGACCTTTATCTGTTAGTTAGGCTATGAACCCAACCGCTAATATCACTTCTTTCAGACATGAAACCTGTCTAAATCAACTTAGTGAATTGGCGTATCATTCTGTTTGTTGAACTGGCCAAAATGCTTCTCTAACACTTCAGGAGTCAGTTTGCCTTCCGCCTCTAGTCGCTTGAACTCAGCAACAATTGCTTTTTGCTCTTCAAGTGATGGCAGTTTCACCTCAGGCTCATCGCCCATCTCTTGAGTCATCTGCTCTAGTTCTTTTTCAAAATCGCTCATGATACTTACCTAAATATTAAACCTAACGAGATTTTACTCATTTACGCCCTATGATGCTAGGGCGATTGAGTGCAAAGCCCGAAACCAGATCAAGCGAACGTCAGTTAGAAGAAAACAAGCACGTAAATAAAAAGAGCTGAATTCACGATTAAATGAATCCAGCTCTTAGTTTATGTATCTTTGTAAGCCATGCTACAGCTTAAAGGGATTAAAGCTTAAATGAACCAACCATCTTATCTAGACGAGACGATAGATCACGAAGCTCTTGGCTCGCTTCAGCAAGTTGCTCAGCCGTGCCCGTTGTCACTTCGTTGATTGCGTTAATCTCTTCAATGTTCTGGTTGATGGTGTGAACTACGGTTGATTGCTCTTCCGTTGCCGTTGCCACTTGAGTGTTACGGTCTGTGATATCAACGATACGGTCTGAAATGCCACTCAGCACGTCTACCGCTTCATCCGAAGCCGATACACCTTCAAGGGTAATCACCTTACCCGCACTCATTGCCGTTACCGCATCTTTAGCATCGCTTTGCAGTTGGTTGATCATCTTTTGAATCTCTTCCGTTGAATCTGCGGTACGGCTTGCTAGGTTACGTACTTCATCCGCTACAACCGCAAAACCACGACCTTGCTCACCAGCACGGGCGGCTTCAATTGCAGCGTTTAATGCGAGTAAGTTAGTTTGCTCTGAAATATCACGAATAACACCCAGAATAGAACCGATGTCTTGAGTTGTAGAAGCCAGTTGCTCTACTACCTGACCCGTGCTTTCAATATCTTGCGCCAAACGACTGATCGCGTCTTTTGCTTTGTTCACCACAGAGCGGCCTACTTCCGTATTGCCTGAAGCTTGAGTTGCCGTTTCTGCTGCGGTTGCCGCGTTCGATGCAATCTCGCTGATGGTCATACCCATTTGGTTAATTGCAGCCACCACTTGAAGCGTTTGGTCGCGCTGTTCTTGGCTGTTGTCGTGGGTGATGTGGGCTTTGCTAGAAACACTCTCTGCCGCCACTTGAAGCGCTTGGCTTGTCGAACACACCTCTTTCATCGACTCGTGAATCTTTTCAATGAATCCGTTGAAGCCTTTTGAAAGCTGTGCAATTTCATCGTTGCCTTTCACTTCGATACGCTGTGCAAGGTCACCGTCGCCTTCACCTAAGTCGCCGAAACGCTTAGCCAAAAGCTTGATCGGTTGAGTAATGCTGTTCGCCAGAACTACGCCCATTAGGATAAAGACTAACGCCACAACCGCAGTCATGATCAGCATCTTCTGCGCAGTCGCATCAAGCTCAGCAAACACTTCACCGGTTGGTACCACACCAATAACGAACCAGTCCATTGAAGACACATACAAGCTCGCCACGAACAGCTCTTGGCCTTGGCTTTCTGTAGTAATCAGGTTGAAGCCCGACTTGTTCAGTAGTTGGCTTGCTTGAGGACCGTAAAGTTGTTGAAGTGAAGAGTCACTGCGAGAACGCTCGCGATGAATTTGAACATCACCTTGGCTATCGGTTAAGAAGACAAAACCGGTATTTTCAATCTTGAAACCGTTCAGCAGGTTAACCATGTCATCCATCGACTTTGATAGACCAGACATAGCCAAACCAGAAGGCTGTTGGTAGTTAGCAAACATCTTCACTTCGCCATTGGCTTCTTGGAACATGCTCACCATGGTCGGCTGTCCAGATTGCGTAAAGCCAAAGAACCAAACATCTTGCTGTTGGTTTAACTGACGTAGGAAGCCATTTTGGTTCCAGTAGTAAGCAGTTTGACGGTTCGCCACTGAGGCATCGTTCAACTGATACTGGTTACGAACATTGTTCAGCTGTTTCACCAGTTTATTTTCTAGTGCGGGATCGCGATCGGTCGATTCGATAGCATCAGAAATAAATTCATTTGAAGCAATTTGCTCCGCCGCTAGTAATAGCTGAGAGACTTCTCGGTCAATTTCACCATTGATTCGCTCTAGCATTCCTGGAAGTTCAATATCGATCAATCGATGACTTAATACATCTCTTGCTTGTTGTTGTGCCATTGCGCCGACAATCACTGTCGATGCAAGAACCGCAAAGGTAATTCCAAGTACAACTTTTTGCTTGATACTCAGAGAGTTAGTTTTAAACATATTTGGACCTTTAAAAAGAATCGCTCGTTATTGGTATACCCTGAACAGGACTTTTTTAGTGCACTCCAACAAGCAATGCACAATCTGAGTGATGTATCGGCCACAACCAATAAAACTAGAGACTTTCTTCTCAAAAAACTGCAAATATGATGTAACAATTAGAAATATTCACCTTGAGCATGAATTAACTAAGCAAATACCGCATTGTCGAGAGTCAATTTTAGTTCTCACCCCCTGAGACCCAACCGAACTCAAACCACTCCCCACCGCCGAGCTTTTGTATATAAAAACCAATTGATATAGTAATAATCACAACCTAACGATGTTTTTAGCTAACCACTTGTAAATATTTCCAATTTTGAAAAAATAAATTACGCAAATGTACTGGAACTTTTTCCTCGAAATCAGTGACCAATACTCAAAATAAAAATCAAATGGATACCCAGAGAGTCCAAAATGCACAAAACAAATTTCGAAGTCCTTCAAAACTATCTAGAGTCTCAAATCATTGGTCAAAAAGAGCTCGTTAAGCAACTGATGATCGCCCTTTTAGCAGATGGTCATATCCTCGTTGAAGGACCTCCCGGCTTAGCAAAAACTCGCGCAGTAAAATCATTGGCTGACTGTGTTGAGGGTGACTTCCACCGTATTCAATTCACTCCCGATCTGTTGCCAGCTGATTTGACGGGTACCGACATTTTTCGCCCTGAGGCTGGGGAGTTCACCTTCCAATCAGGCCCGATTTTCAACTCACTGATTCTAGCGGATGAGATCAACCGAGCTCCGGCGAAAGTTCAAGCGGCAATGCTGGAAGCGATGGCAGAAAAACAAGTAACTGCCGGTCGAAAAACCTATGCGCTGCCTGAGCTATTTTTGGTAATGGCAACACAGAACCCAATTGAACAAGAAGGGACTTACCCGCTACCGGAAGCTCAGTTAGACCGATTCTTGCTTCACCTAGAGGTTGAATACCCAGATATGGAAAGCGAGCTTGAGATCTTACGACTCAACCGTGGTGAGGCTCAAGGTAACGAATCAGCTCAGCCACAACAGATATCTCAGCAAACGATCTTTGAAGCGCGCCAAGAAGTGCTCAACATTCACATGGCAGACACCATTGAGCAGTACATCATCAGACTGGTTATGGCGACTCGCCAACCTAAGCAATACAGTGACCAACTTGATCAATGGTTAGACATGGGTGTCAGCCCGCGTGCAACCATTGCGTTAGACCGTTGTGCCCGCGCTCACGCTTGGCTTGCAGGACGAGATTACGTCACGCCACAAGACGTTCAAGCGATGGCATTCCCTGTGTTACGCCACCGTCTACTGCGCAGCTACCACGCACAAGCTGAAGGTGTCACCGCAAACCAAGTGATCGCACACCTTATTTCATTGGTTGGCAGCGCATAGGGATACGCGTATGAATAATCAACTACCCAACCATAGTGACGGCGTCACGTTAAATCTGGATGAGCTGCTGCAATACAAAGCGCAGTCTGTTCGCTGGTTGCCTCCCGCCAAGAGCCTTTGGTCACAGCTTAACGGCCAACACGAGAGCAACCGTAAAGGTCGCGGGATGAATTTCTCTGAAGTTCGTCAATATCAAGCGGGAGATGACATTCGCAGCATTGATTGGCGTGTAACAGCCAGAACGGGCAAAGCGCATACCAAACTTTTCTCTGAAGAACGAGAACAGCCTGTCATTTTATTCTTGGATCTATCAAGCAGTATGATTTTCGGCTCAACCTTGTTGCTGAAATCGGTTCAACTTGCACACTTTGCTAGCCAACTGTGCTGGCTTACTGTGGCTCAAAAAGATCGAATTGGCGCGGTGATCGATACTGGCAAAGAGGTCATTGAGATTAAGCCAAGTGCAAGCAACCATGCTCCACTGCGTATTTTGCAAAAAGTCATAGAAATCAATAATGCAGCGCTGACTCATCACGACAATCATAATGACACAACCTTAGAGCATGGGCTGAAATCTCTGCACCAGCTTTGCCCTAAAGGAAGCGATATTATTATGCTCAGTGACTTTGTGCGTTACCAAGAAAGTGACTACTCACTTATCAGTCAAATTCGCCGACACAACAGAGTACGTCTTGTGCATTTCTACGACCCGCTAGAGCAAGGTGAAACCACCTATAAAGGCTCTAAACAGGTCACCGATGGCAGCAAAACTCAATGGTTTAATTTCTCTTCTAATAAAGAAAAGCAAAAGCTTAACCATGCTTTTTCGCTTAAGAAACAGCAGCTGCAACAGATGGGGTTATCTCTCGCGATACCTTATAGCTCGCTGTCGAGTGCGCAGTCACTCATGAGCCAGATATCAGGAGCTCAGTCATGAAACAGCCCTTAGATTTAAGTCCGGTTATTGCGCCAGATGCACCGACTTGGTGGCCTTTGGCGTGGGGTTGGTGGGCAGTGGTTATCACAGCCATTGCCCTGATTGCTTTGGTGTTTTTCATTCTAAAACGTAGAAAAAACAATCAACAGGCGAAGCAAGAAGCACTGTCTTACTTTAGCAATAGTCAGTCCCAAGATGGTTTGTCTCCGAGCAAAGCACAACGCATCCTTCGTCAAGCAGCACTGAGCTATTTCCCTCGTGAAAAAATTGCAGGTTTGTCTGGTGATGATTGGTTGAAGTTCTTAGATGCGCAATTGGCGAAGCCGTTATTTGTAGCAAAACAATCCCAGTGGCAACAAGCGCTCTATCAAGATGTAGCCCTAATGAACGACGAACAGAAAAAGGCTCAACAGCAATTGGTTAATGATTGCGAAACTTGGCTTCGCAAAGCACTTCCTCCAAAGCGAGGTCGTTATGAGTGATTTTCTAAGCACTATGTTTCTAAGCAGGGACTTGCTAAACATCGAGTTCGTTTGGTGGTGGATGTTCTTCATCGCGCCACTGCCGTTGCTCGTTTACTTGTTCTCACCAAAGTCAGAATCGAGCAATGCCCTAAGGCTTCCATTTCTGCCAGAAGACAGCAATACCAAAACACCGAGCAGTCGCTTATCAAAGGCGTTGTCCGTGATTATCTGGCTTCTGCTGGTTACGGCGAGCGCACGCCCTGTATGGTATGGCGAACCGGTGGAGTTTCAGCCGAAGCATCGTGATTTAATGTTAGTTGTCGACCTCTCCTATTCGATGAGCCAAGAAGACATGCAGTTCAATGGCGAATACATCGACCGCTTGTCGGCGGTGAAACGCGTATTGAGTGACTTTATTGAGCGACGAAAAGGCGACCGAGTCGGATTGGTACTATTTGCTGATCACGCCTACTTGCAGACCCCGCTTACGCTAGATAGAGATACGCTTTCACAACAGCTCAATCAAGCGGTGTTAAAGCTGATTGGTACTCAAACAGCGATTGGTGATGGTATTGGTCTTGCCACCAAAACCTTTGTCGATAGCGATGCGCCCCAACGTGTAATGATTCTACTCAGCGACGGCAGTAATACCGCCGGGGTATTAGACCCATTAGAAGCGGCGGATATTGCAAAGAAATACGACGCAACGATTTACACCGTGGGTGTCGGTGCAGGCGAGATGATGGTCAAAGAGTTCTTCATGACGCGCAAAGTCAATACTGCTCAAGACTTGGATGAACGTACACTAATAGAAATTGCCAAACGCACCGGCGGTCAGTACTTCCGAGCGCGTGACAGCAAAGAGTTAGCGACGATTTACGACACCATTAACCAGTTAGAGCCCGTGACGAACGCCACTAAGATCTGGCGACCGCAACAAGAGTGGTTTGTATGGCCTTTGTCTGCGGCAATGTTCTTCGCATTTATGCTGTTAGCCATTAGGAGAAACAATGTCTAACTTTACTTTTATCTACCCATATTGGTTCTTGGCGCTTGCCGTGCTGCCCGCTATTTGGTGGCTGAGCAAGACACAGTCCAAACAAGGATTACTCGCGTCACACATCGCCCGTTACTTGGCGCCAGAATCAAGCAAGCCATCGAAAAATCGCAGTACTTACTTCGGTATTTGGTGGCTGGTCGGCGTTATTGCGTTAGCTGGGCCAAGCTTCGAGAAAAACGAACAACCAAGCTTTGAAAAAACGCAGGCACGAGTTGTGATCATGGACATGTCGATGTCAATGTATGCCACCGATATTAAGCCGAATCGCTTAACTCAAGCGCGATACAAGGCTCTTGATCTGCTTTCATTATGGAAGGAAGGGCTAACAGGCATGGTGGCGTATGCTGGGGATGCTTACACCATTAGCCCGCTAACGTCAGACATCAACACCATCAAAAACCTAGTGCCTAACCTATCGCCAGATATCATGCCTTATCAAGGTGGTGATGCCGCATCAGCCGTTAAGCTTGCGATTGATATGATGACTCGCGCGAAGATCTACCAAGGTGATTTGGTATTGATTGCTGATGACATCGATGACCAAGAGAAGAAGCAGATCGACTCCCTACTCTCTGGCAACGATTGGACATTGTCGATTCTAGCTGTAGGGAGTGAAAACGGTGCGCCAATCTCGTTACCTACGGGGTCGATGCTGCAAAGCGACTCAGGACAAACCGTGGTGGCAAGAACCAACTTGAAGAACATGCGCGAGCTTACACGCAGCTATGGTGGCACGTTCACTGAAGTTCAATTTGATAACTCAGATGTTGAACACATCGCGAGCTACCTCGACCGCGTTGCAACAACATCGGAAGTAACCAAGACCAAGAACTCACTCAACACCAGAGTGAACAACGGTTTCTGGTTACTGCCTTTGCTATTACTTCCGGTACTTGGATTATTCAGGAAAGGGGTTATTTGGTGTGCCTTAGCTGGAGTTATCTCTTTTAGCCAACCAAATACTGCGTTTGCGAACCCGTGGAAAACCAATGATCAAGTAGGCTATCAGCTGTATCAGGACGAGGACTTCCAACAAGCTGCTGAACAGTTCACCCAACAAGAGTGGAAAGGCATTGCTCAATACAAAGCCGGTGATTTCGAAGCCGCAGAGCAGACGCTGCAAGAGCTTTCTAGTGAAGATGCTCGCTACAACCTTGCTAACGCTCAAGCCCAACAAGGTAAGTACGACCAAGCGATCCAAGAGTATCAACGTATTCTTGAAAGCAACCCTGAACATGCTTATGCGAAGAAGAACCTAGAGATTGTCGAACAGGCTCAGAAGCAACAGCAACAGCAACAGCAACAGCAACAGCAACAGCAAGGCGATTCTGACTCCAAAGACCAGAAAGACCAAAATCAGCAAGGTCAGCAAGGTC
>NZ_JBFRMM010000033.1:122676-181690 GCF_041470465.1 Vibrio sp. 10N.261.55.F4
AAGGTCAGCAAGGTCAGCAAAATGATTCTTCGCAAAGCTCTCAGGATCAACAACAAAGCTCCGCTGACAATGGCAAGTCGCAAGATCAAAGCAGTAACCAAGATCAACGCGGTAGCCAAGACCAAAACTCATCTCAAGGCCAACCTGAAAATCACTCTGACTCTGAAAAGTCTAAACAAGACGACAAGCAAGCCACGCAACAAAGTAACAGTGATCAGCCGAAACAGAGTGACCAAAAAGGCGCTACACCTCAAAGTGCTAGCGCACAACAAGCTTCAAAAGAAGATGGTGAGCAAAGTAGTCAGCAAGCTGTAGCACAAACCTCAGATCAACCTCTGTCGAGTGACCCTGACATGCGAAAACTTGAGCAAGTAGAAAGCGCCCGTGACCCGAGCCAACTGCTTAAAGCGCAAATGATTTTACAAGCACGACAAAAAAGTGCTCCTAACAACCAGAACAAAAAGTGGTAACCATGCGATTTTTAAACAAGCCATTTTTATCCGTACTCCTAACATTGTTGTTGGGAGCTTTCTCGTCCTTCTCAGTATTGGCTGCAAACGCCGTGGCGAGCGTTTCACATAACAGTGTCACCAAAGATGAAGTGTTCCTTCTTAGAGTTGCAACCGATGAAAAGGTCTCCTCTGATGCTCTAGATCTAACAGCGCTCCAGCAGGATTTCTATGTTGGCACACCAAACTTTGGGTCTTCGATGCGAATCGTCAATGGCAGCCGTTCGGTATCAAGTGAATGGAACATTAGCCTTGCTCCACTGCGTTTGGGTAAGTTGCAAATCCCGAGTTTTGATATTGAAGGGGCAAAAACCAAGCCTATCACCATCAATGTTGCAATTAACAAAGCCGCTCCAACTCAACATGATATGGCAGAGTTCCAGCTTAATCTCAGCAAGAACTCGCTGTACCCAGAAGAAGTGGCTGAGCTTGATGTAAAACTCATCATCAAAGCTGACCCAAGAAGGCTGCAAGATCCTAAAATAGCGCCACCGAGCTCGCCGGGCTTAGATGTGGAACCTATTGGTGAATCGAAGCAATTTCAAGATGTTCTCAATGGACAAGAGGTGACGGTAGTTCAACAGTCTTTCCGTATCTCTTCACAAAAGGCCGGACAGTTTAAGCTGAATGGACCGAAGCTGAATGGAGCCGTTGTTTACTCAACCAACAACTCCAGTACAACGCGTCTGTTCCAGCTCGACACGCCCGTTGAAATCTTAGATGTAACTGTGAAGGACGTACCAAAAGGCTACCAAGGTGAGTGGTTACCAACATCAAACTTCAAACTGATTCAACAATGGTCAGATAGCCAAGGCAATCAACTGGGAAATAGTAATGGTTTAGAAGGCGACAACCAAACCATTGAAATGGAAGCGGGTGATTCGTTAACTCGTACCATCACGATGACGGCTAGCAACTTAACGCAACACCAGCTGCCAAAACTGAATATCACCTACCCTAATTCGGTACGTGTTTATGAAGAGAAGCCGCAATTTGGCACAACTCAGTCAGGTGATTCTGTCGTTGTTTACAAGCAAGTCTTGATTCCGAAAGAGGCAGGAAACATCTCGCTTCCTGATGTGTCTCAAGCTTGGTTTAACACCGATTTGCAATCAGAACAAACAAGCAAAGCGCAGGGGCTAGAGTTAGCGGTAAAAGCAAGTGATCGCGCAACGTCAAGCACTCCACCAGTAACTGCTACGCCCGCCCAACAAGTAAGCCCGACGGTTGTTACTGTGGATAGCCCTGGGATCTGGCCTTATCTCACCGCCCTATTTGCAGCTTTGTGGCTAATCAGCTCAGCATTGGCATTCTACTTCTGGTCACGCCGCGGCGTAACGACAAAACCAACACACACTGTTGAACGTCAATCAGATACCGCAGAAGCGCTTATTGAAGCTCTAAGAACGAAAGATGGCGTGATGACCAGAACCTTATTTGAGCAATGGAAATATGAAAATACAGATCTAAGTGATGAGACGTTACAAACCGTTGAAGCCGAACTCACCAAGCTAAACCAAAGCCTTTATGGTGAAGCCGGTTCACCAGCCCAAACATGGAGCCCTGAGCTGGCAATCAAAACGGTGAAGAAGCCCAAGAGAGTTGCGAGTAAAAAGCATAATAGTTCGCTAGAAAATCTTTAGTCGACGCTGTTCATCAAGAACAGTAAAACACAAAGGCCGTTGATCATCTTGAGATCAACGGCCTTTATTTTAAGAAAGAGAGGCTGTGACTTTTTTACGTTTTAAGGCAGAAACAATTCGATTTCGCCCCGAGTCTTTGGCTTGATACAAGGCTTTATCTGCCTTGCCATACAACAAATCAAAATCGAACTGATGCTGGTCAGACGTTATCGAGGCATAGCCAACGGATGCCGTTAAATATGGGCTGGTACTACTTTCACAATGCAGGATTTTTGCCTCTTCAATGCATTTTCTAATCGACTCTGCACGTTGCTTTGTCTCTGAGTGATTCGTGCCAATCATCAACAACATAAACTCCTCTCCGCCAATCCGGCAGAAGGTTTCTTTATCATTGTGAACATGGGCATTCAGTATCTCACCTACCGTCCTCAGAGCCGCATCCCCTTCAGTATGACCATAGACACTGTTGTACAAACCAAAGTGGTCGAGGTCGACAAGAATCAAGCCAAATGTAATTTCGTTCTGTAAGGCAAAGGCACCTTGATCGTCACCGTTCAAGTCTTCTAGAACCTGCGACAACATACGGCGGTTTCCAAGGCGCGTAAGAGGATCTAGCTTAGAAATGATATCCAATTGCTCATTCGCCAACTCTAGCTCTTGGGTACGCTTACTGACTTCTTGCTCCAATGTTTCATTGAGCTTTTTCAGTTCTTCTTGAGCCATGGTTCTTTGCAGCACCTCAGCAAGGCTCGAAGCAAAGATACGTATTACCTCACGAAGCTGTGAGGTTAAAGGACTGCGAGTTAATAGGTTATCAGCAGCGATAAACGCAATCGGCTCACCCGTATTGGTGGTGAGCATGGTCATTGCCGTCCAACCGACTCCCACAATATTGAAATCGTGATAGATAGGAACTGATTCTTCAAAGGCAACTTGATTAGGGCAAGCACGAGCTGCGGCTACAATGTCACGTTCCACCAGCTCAGAGCGATAATAGGACTCATCGACAATATCGCCTTTGATGTCAGTGCCCCAAGTACCTTGCATGTAACTGCACTTTTTGTCTGTTAGGAAAACAGCCAGTCGATCGATACCTAGATGTTGAATCGCAAAACTAACCGCGGACTTACAGACTTCACTGACGCTATCGCATCGAGACAGCTCAACCATACTCGAGTGCAACATACGTATGTTCTGCTCTTGGCGCTTGCGAATATAGATTTGAGAAAGCAAAGAGCCAAAAGACTCAAGCATCTGCTTTTGATAGTTAGTAATCGGTGAGCGATGAATGTAGTTATCCATGGCGATCCAGCCGACAGGTTTGTCGCCTTCACGCAAGATAAGCATGCCATTCCACCCCTGCCCGACCACCTTACCTTCTGTATACAGGGGCGCATTATCGATGATGACTAGATTAGTATGGTTATCAGACAGCGCTTCAATGTATTCCGCTTCAAGTTGGTGCAAATCGTATTGAGTGTGGTGTTCACTGTTGGTTTTACCCGCTTCGTCAGTGCCATAAGTGCCGCTGAAACAACGCTTTTTCATATCAAGCAACATGAAGATCGCACGATCAAACCCTAACCTGTCTCGCACAGCCTCAACCGATGCTTTATACAAAGCATCGAGTGACTCAGGGTTAGAAAGCTCAAGCGCGACCTGATGAACCAGCTTCATGTTCTCTACAAACAGCTCACGTAACTTTATCTCATCTAAGTATTGAGCTTCACGTGTGTCTCTGTGTTTGATTTCTAGCGCCGCGTTCTTTTCGGCACGAATACATTGCCAACGGGCAGCCGCGAGCTGTAACACATCAAGATCTTGGTCAAAGGTTTGATTAACCTTCTCAGCATTGCAATTTTGAACAATTAAATAAGTTCTGGAGGCAGGTGCGTTGTCGAGCATCATGATAAACGACTCCCCACCAAGCACTTTCATGTGTTCCCACTTGCAGGTGTTGATAGCCATTGGCAAAACCCCGTCTGCGGTATCAAACTGTGAGACCCACGGCCAAAATGTAGAGGGGTAGCTCGCCAATGAGGTTAGGTCGCCATAAGAAAAAAGCGGTAATGCGTCGCTCTCCGGCGTCGGTTCAGCAAATATTCCTATCCCTTTTGGAGTAAGTACCTTAACCAGATAGTCAAAAAGAGACTCAGCCAACAGACGATGGTCGCGTGTCGCAGATATTTGTTTTGCAAAGGCTTTAACAGGCACAGCTTCCTTCCATTGGCGATTAAGAATAAAGCAAAAATACAGAAGGCTTGATATGCAATCAATGTAAGTAAAAATGAGATGTTAAGCGGGTCGCAGTTTCACCTTTAACATTATCACAAGCATGAGAAGGACGACAAAAATGGGATTCTCTGCCCAAAATCACATCGACATTGGGGATTTTTTAGACACATAAAAAAGCCCCACCTATAGTGGGGCAAAACTTCCATCGCTTATAGTTATAGTGATAATTCTGTTGTTCTATTCGATTATCTAACCTGCGTTTCAGTTAGTGTGTAAAGGTATCTAATCGCTTAAATACCACACGTAAATCGTCGATTAACCGAAGTCACCGTTTACGTAACCTTTAGTACGATCATCTTTTGGTTCACTGAAGATAACGCTGGTTTCGTTATGCTCTACAAGCTCTCCCATTAGGAAGAAAGCCGTGCGGTCTGAGATACGACGCGCTTGCTGCATTGAGTGCGTTACGATAACGATAGTGAAGTCTTTCTTCAGATCTTCCATCAATTCTTCAATCTTGTGTGTCGCGATTGGGTCTAGAGCCGATGTTGGTTCATCCATCAGGATTACATCTGGTTCCATTGCAATGGTACGTGCGATACATAGACGCTGTTGTTGACCACCAGACAGACCAAATGCATGCGCTTTAAGACGGTCTTTTACTTCATCCCACAGTGCAGCACTGCGTAGCGAGCGCTCAACCACTTCATCGATGTGTTTTTTGTCTTTGATACCTTGAGCACGTAGGCCGTATGCCACGTTCTCGTAGATGCTCATTGGGAACGGGTTTGGCTTTTGGAATACCATGCCTACGCGGATACGTAGGTCAGCGACATCGATATTACCGTAGATGTCAGTGCCATCCATATCCAGCTTACCCTTAATCGTAACGCCTTCAATTAGGTCATTCATGCGGTTCAAACAACGCAATAGTGTTGATTTACCACAGCCAGACGGGCCAATCAGAGCAGTAACCTGGCGAGTTGGAATTGGCAGGTTGATAGATTTAAGCGCTTGGTTGTCGCCGTAAAACAGATCTAGGTTCTCAATATCAAATTTATTCATGTTCGTAATCTCTAAATTCTTAAATTCGTGTCTAACTTGATGCTTTCTTTATCACGGGGGCTCGCTTTATTTATGAGCCAGCTAATGAGCTTAGTAAGTTGCCGTGTTGAAGCGTCTCGCAATCAGTTTTGTAACCATGTTGATCAAGAGAACCAGTACGATTAGGACTGTCGCCGTGCCGTAGGCTTGGTTCCACTCATCGATAGTAAATAGCTCTGTTGTCAGCTTATATAGGTGAACCGTTAGTGTACGGCCAGAATCGAATACCGACTCAGGAACACGTGCCACCATACCTGCTGTTAAAAATACAGGTGCTGATTCGCCAATTACACGACCAATACTAAGAATGACCGAAGTTAAGATACCTGGCATTGCGCTTGGTAAGATCAAACGCCAGATAGTGTAGATTTTTGAAGCGCCAAGGCCGTATGAGCCTTCGCGGTAAGTTTGTGGCACTGCCATCAATGCTTCTTCTGTAGTACGAATGATTACAGGAAGAATCAGGATACTTAGCGTTAGTGCACCCGACAGAATCGAGAAGCCAAGACCAAGAATCGAAACAAAGAAGGTCATACCGAACAGACCAAAGATGATCGATGGGATACCAGCTAACGACTCAGTACAGAATCGAATCACTTTCACCAATCGGCTACCTACTTTCGCATATTCAGTTAAGTATATCGCCGTCATGATGCCCAGTGGCGCGGCTACCGCAATCGATGCGATTACCATGTAGATCGTGGCAATGATCATTGGGAAAATACCACGTTCTTCACCAGTACGAGTGTAATCGTCAGTGATGAAGTTCCAATCTACGTATTGCAGACCGTTCGATAGGATGTACCAAATAATCCAGAATAAGAAACCAACGGTTACAGCTGCAGCTGCCCAGATAAAACCTTTTAGGATGTTATCTTTGGTTTGACGTGCTTGTTTTAGTTTTACGCGATCCATATTACTTATCCTCGCCTACTTCGCTTTTTCACGGTTAAGATAAAGTAGAGCACCATTTAACATCATGATGAACACTAGAAGTACAACACCTGTTGCGTACAGTGCGTTAGCGTGAACGCCACTTGCGTAAGACATTTCAATTGCAATGTTTGCTGTTAGCGTACGAGCAGAGTCCAAAATGCCTTCTGGCATTGCTGGCGCGTTACCCATAACCATGATGATTGCCATCGTTTCGCCAAGTGCGCGGCCGATACCCAAAATCACACCAGTCATAATGCCTGAACGTGCAGCAGGAACGAGTAGCTTAAAAATCGTGTAGATTTTCGAAGCACCCAGTGCAAGTGAACCTTCTTTGTATGTACGAGGTACCGCACGAATCGAAGTTTCAGAAACCGTGATAACGGTAGGAAGAATCATGATACCCAGAACAATGATACCCGCCAGGATAGTGTTACCCGCTGGTACTTGGAAAACGTTTTGAATCATTGGAACGATAATTACTAGACCGAAGAAGCCGTAAACTACCGACGGGATACCCGCTAGAAGCTCAACTGCTGGTCGAATAATATCTGCAAGACGCTTTGGAGCAATCTCAGCAATAAAAATAGCGGTTAATACACCAACTGGCACACCAACAACTACAGCTCCAAGTGTCGAAACAATCGATGCAACAATCATGGTTGCAACACCGAATAGAGCTGGAGGTAACCAGTCAACACCCAGAACGATGCCAGAAACACCGGCCTCTTGGAATGCAGGGATACTCTCTGCAACGATAAAGTAAGCGATAACGGCTAGTGATACGATGCCGATTACAGCACTCGATAAGAACAAGCCGTGGAAGATTCTTTCTCTCCAGTCGATGCGCTTCTTAGCACGTAGACTTGGCTTGTTGATTTGAGTCGCTTCAGTATTCATAAGCTTTTCACTATTTGCGATGGTCATATATAAAATCTCAAACTTTGTGGCTCAATAAGAGCTCGAAATAAACAAAGTTGAAAGAAAAGGCTCAGCCTAAAGCAGGCTGAGCAATAATTAAGATTGAGTCAGTTAAGATTAGTTAACTGTGATGTAGCCTTTCTTACCAGCGATAGCTTGAGCTTCATCTGCAACCATCCAATCTAGGAATTGTTGAGTTTCAGCTGTTGGAGCGCCTGCTTTGTAAAGAACTAGGAATGGACGAGCAACTTTGTAAGAACCGTTCTTAACGTTGTCTACAGTCGCAGCAGCGCCGTCGATAGTTAGAGCTTGAACAGATTCGTCAACTGTACCTAGAGAGATAAAGCCGATAGCGTATGGGTTGCTTGCTACAGAAACTTTAAGTGCGCCGTTACCGTTTGCAACTTGTGCACGTTGAGAGATAGCCGATACTTTCTTATCGCCAATCTTCTTCTTAAGCTTCATGATGTCTTCGAATGCACCACGTGTACCTGATGCAGTATCACGAGTGATTGCTACGATTGGCTTGTCAGCACCGCCAACATCTTTCCAGTTAGTGATGTCGCCTTTGTAGATTGAAGTGATTTGCTCAGCAGTAAGAGCAGATACTTCGTTGTTCGGGTTAACAACAACTGCGATACCGTCACGAGCGATAACTAGCTCTTTCAGGTCAGCTGTTTTCTCTTCTTCTTTTAGGTCACGAGAAGAGATACCAAGGTCAGCACTTCCATTTTTTGCTGCTTTGATGCCTGCAGAAGAACCTGGTGCTTGAATTTCGATGAACACTGGTTCGCCTTTATTCATGTAGGTTTCTGCAAAAACTTCAACCAGTGGAGAAGCACTGTTAGAGCCAACTACAGAGATAGTTTCTTTAGCTGAAGCTGTATTCACTGTTAGAGCGCCTAGTAGTGCGATTGCACCGATAACTGTCTTTTTCATCACAAATTTCCTTTAGTGGCGTTATTGCCGTAATGTTTTGCTTGAACGAGGCCTACTTTAGAATCCGAATGTGACAGTTGTGTTTCACTTAATTGAAGCCTATATGACAACTACAAATTAATGGCTAATTTCTCTCCTACTCGATGAATTGATAGTCGCGTCCCCATCAGATGCAGTTAGTGAATGCAGGTCTCACCATCGTTTGAGCACCAAAAAGCTAGATTTCCTTCCCTATTTATATCGAATACTAACCAATATATTTCTCTATTTATCAATCAATTAGCCCTAACACGATGGATAAAAAGATCCACCTTTATCGCCATTTAGAACAATAAACAACCATCTATATCAAATACCTATCGCATATAACGAAATCAAAGCCTTTACTGATTGAATTGTCAGTCTCATTAGTTAGAGTCGCCAACTAATTCTAATAATAATAATTCTCATCTTTTTATTTTATTCAAAGAAGGACATTACATGCGCCAACTTCTCAGTGGCTTATCAATCAAAATACAAATTCTTATACCCGTACTATTTTCCGTTGTCTTACTTTTAGCCGGTGTCATTATCGGTGGTGAAAAACTAGAAAGTGCATTCAAAGATGTGTCAGTAGCAACCGACCAGTTAATCTTACATAAAGAAGAACTTAGCGAAATCGTCGACAACAGCTATGGCATGCGCATCAAAGCGATTTACAGTCTATTCAATGCTGATGACGTAAAAACATTGGTTGAAACACTAAACCAAAAACGCGATCAGAATACTCGCCTACTGAATTCATTAGACACAGTGCCAGGCATGCAAGATGAAGTGGCCGCGATGAACAAAGCGATGAATCACTATGTCGATTTTTCTCGTACCACCATGCTTCCGCTATTAAGAGCGAAACACGGCGATGCATCACTATCTTCAGATTTTGAAAACCGCTACCAGATCGCAATCGACCAATACCGACATGCGGGTAATGAAATGGTGCAAGCGATCAATACTCTGTCTAAAAAGCTGAACTTGCTTGCCACTCAAGAGGTCGACATCAACGGCCAGCAACACGCTAGCACGCTGACTACTGCGACCATTGCACTGTTGGTGATCCTGTCTGTAGCTCTAATTATCAGTTGGACGCTGGCTGGTATCATTGTTAAGCCGATCAGCAACATTCAAGAAACGATGCGGGAAGTAGCAAAAGGTAACTTGTTAGTTAAAGCAGAAGAGTATGGCGACAACGAAATCTCACGCCTAGCGCAAGACGTAAACCAGTCTGTTGAACAGCTGCGTGACACGGTAAGCTCGCTGTCTCGAATCAGTATCGAAGTGGCTTCTGCGTCGACAGAGCTAGCGGCTGTAATGACACAGTCCAGCGTTAACTCAGACCAAGAGAAGCAAGAGGTGGAGCAAGTTGCTTCTGCTGTGAACCAATTGGAAAGCACAGCAGCACACGTTAATGAGAACGCAGTACAAGCCGACTCAGCGTCTAAGCAAGCTGACGAAATGGCGACACACAGCATGAGCTTGTTTAATGAAAGCAACAAAGCTAACGAACAGATGGCGATTCAGCTAAGCGAAGCCGCAAATGTTGTGGGCACGCTAAAAGAGCACTCTGAACAGATTGGTAAAGTGATTGAGGTAATTCAAAGTATCTCTGAACAAACTAACCTGCTGGCGCTTAACGCAGCAATCGAAGCCGCTCGTGCAGGTGAAAGCGGTCGTGGTTTCGCAGTGGTTGCTGATGAAGTTCGAATGCTAGCGGCACGTACACAAGATTCAACCAAAGAGATCCAAACCATCATAGAAGGTTTGCAGGTTCAATCCGGTAACGCGAATGAAAGCATGAGCAGCTCATTATCTATGCTGGAACACAACCAAACTCTTGCAGGTGAAGTAAGCGCGGCGCTTTCAGGCATTGCTAACTCGGTAACGGACATGACTGAGATTAACACTCAGGTTGCCTCTGCCGCCGAAGAGCAAAGCCAAGTAACCTCAGACATCAACCGTAACATCTCAAACATCTACAGCCTAGTAAGCCAAAACGTTACCGGCATTACTCAAGCCGCTGCAGCAAGCCACGAGCTTTCTAACCTAGCAGAACAACAGAAGCAGCAGTTGGATTACTTTAAGGTATAGGCTTCAAGGTACGAAGTTCAAGGCAAACAGATTCAGGCTGTATGCTCTTTAGAACTCGCCGATAAACAAAAAGCCAGCCATCATGGCTGGTTTTTCGCTTTTAGACACTACTGACGAGATTCAGCCGCTCGAATTCTTTCAATCGCTTCTACCCTTCTAAGCTGTTCTGGTAGGAAATGTTCAGTCCTAAGTTGCGCAATCTTCTCTTGTTGTTCGGTTTTTGATAGGAATGAATCTTTCAAGACATCATTTCGTTCTGCGAAGTAGACCTCTAACGAGTCTTCAAAGGCCGCTCTTTGTTTATCAAGTGCTTCAAGTCTCTGGGTTGCTTCTTCACCGACAAGTTCGCTTCTCTTTAAGTATTTACCCTGTTCATCGAGACCTTCAGAGCTAGAGAGCTGTTGGAGTAACACCTGATTCTGGTGACTCGACTGAACATAATCAGGTTGCTCAGATAGATAGGATTCGAGTCTTTGTTGGTATTCTTCATCCTCTAATCCCTCCTGTTTCAGAAGTAACTTTTCTAAGGCGATTTCTCTCATTCTGTTGTCGTGCGTAAACAGAATACTTATCTCGCTCTCACTGAAAAACTGAGCTTGGAGGTCAAGGAGCGCTTGATTGAGTGCACGTAGATCATCAGCGGAAATGGATGTGGTACCGAACTGCACGTCCAACGATGTCAGTGCCGACTTATACTCAAGATATTTGGCAAACAGTGCTTCATCAACCACGGTTGTTGATGATTGTTCGTGGTGTTTCGCCACGTTGTCTCGAATACCTTCAAGGGTTAATTCTGTATTACCTGACACGAAATATTCCATCATGTCTTTTGCTGATGCGTTATCGATGTCGGTATCTTGCTGAGAGGTGACTTTCAATGAGGAGACGCGTTGTTCGTCGTCAGTATGTGTATCTTGATTATTTAGATATAAAAAGACCGCCGCTGTGCTCATCAGGGCTATCGTGGTTATCGAAAAAATGGCGGTCTTTTTCATCATACTTCCCTTGTTTTCTTATTAAACGGCTTTGCAGACTACAAGCCAGCCAACTTCAATCGATTGGCATGCTGACGATATAGTGTTACAGGATCTGTCTCAAACAAGTGGTGAATTCCCAATAACCCATTAATCTCATCTAGGTGGTTCATTTTGTAATCATCACCAATCACTTTGCCCAAATGCGCGCTGCATGCTCCTACTAAGCCATCATTAGGTTCGTTGAAGGCTAAGCCTAGGATTGTCATCGCTCCGTCGGTAGGATCAAGAAGGTTGGTAAAAGTGGAAGACCCTGTCCATGAATAGTAATAAACGCCGTTACTTGCTTGCCACTCACCATCGCCACACTCAGACGTCGGAACGCCCTCAGGGTAAAACTGGTTGAAGGCTAGCGAGCCTTCTGTGGTCAATGCTTCAAGAGAAGCGAGGCCGTCTTGGTCGAGATCCGTTCCACCAGATAAAAGGTTAATCAGTGTCGTTAATCCACCTGCTAATTTAACCGCGATACCTTCTGTGACAGAGCCTTCAGATACGTTCCCTCGAACGAGATCAGCGACCTTAGAACCTTTATGCACACCGCCAATACTGGTCACTGAAGCAACAAGATCAGGTCGAACTGACGCAACATAACGAGCCGTAGGCCCACCGTGGCTATGACCAACCAGATTCACCTTACTTGCTCCTGTTGCAGCTAACAGCGTTTCAACTTGGCTGAGTAACTGTTCACCACGGACCTCTGAACTGTTGGTTGCAGAGACCTGAGCGACATATACGTTCGCGCCATCTTTGGTTAGGGATTCAGGTACGCCATAGAAATAGTCAACGCCCGCTAATGTATCGAAACCAAACAGACCATGTACCAACATAATGGGGTATTTCGTTTCAGTGTATCCGCTGGCTTCTAATGCTGATGCGCTCGTTCCGGCATATACGCCAAAACTGGATAGGCAGGCTATCGTCCAAATTAATATCTTTTTCAATGCTCTTTCCTTAAACAGATTAGACCTCTGATGAGTAAAAGAACCGTAGATGATGATTTTATAAAACAGAAAGTAACGACTTCATATTTGTGATGGCGAACTTGAATTAAACAGGTGCGATGAACATCAGGCAAACAGAATCAGGAGAACAAAACATAAGCAATTGATTAAATTAACATTTAACTAAGGTTGATGAGATTGTTCTTTCAATATCCCGACTCAAATATCAATTCAACATTCTCAATAAACCAAAATTATTCGACAAATAACCGTTTGGAAACAGGTATTTTTCAACCAAAAACTCGTTGATAACTTGATGCTATTCCATTAACGACACACCACAACCCTGAATATATTGACGCTAATTATTGATTTTAGATATAGGTCGTACCAGTTATTTACTTATCCACTTATCCACTTATCAAGAAACAAGAAACAAGCAACAGCGTTTCTGTTTGGCTCATCTAAATATAAAAGAGAATACAGTGATGAAAAATACGGCTTTAATACTCACGTTAGCCCTGCCTTTTGCCGCTTATGCCGCTGAAGACTCAATACCAACACCTGAATCGATTACATCTGCACAAGTACTCAGTGCACAAGGCTCAGAGACCTATTCATATGTTAGATGTTGGTATCGAACCGATGCCTCTCATGATTCCCCAGCCACCGACTGGAAGTGGGCAAAGAACGAGAGTGGTGATTACTACACGATCAACGGATATTGGTGGTCTTCTGTTTCTTTCAAAAACATGTTCTACAGTGATGCGCCTCAATCTGAAATCAAACAGCGTTGCGAACAGACGCTCGACATCCAACATGACGCCGCTGACATCACCTACTTTGCCGCAGATAATCGCTTCTCTTACAACCACTCCATCTGGACCAACGATAACGCGTTCCAGGCCAATAGCATCAATCGTATTGTCACCTTTGGTGATAGCCTGTCCGACACTGGTCATCTATTTAATGGCTCACAATGGTTTTTTCCGAACGCAGATTCGTGGTTTTTAGGGCACTTTTCGAATGGTTTAGTCTGGACGGAGTATTTAGCAAAAGCGAAAGATGTCCCTCTGTATAACTGGGCTGTGGGTGGCGCCGCAGGTACCAACCAATACGTGGCATTGACTGGTGTTTATGATCAAGTCACCTCTTATCTGACCTACATGAAAGTCGCCAAAAACTATCGTCCGGAAAACTCACTGTTTACTTTAGAGTTTGGCCTCAATGACTTCATGAATTACAACCGAGAAGTCGCCGATGTAAAGGCTGACTTTAGCAGCGCGCTGATCCGCTTAACAGAATCTGGTGCGAACAATATCCTGCTGTTCACCTTACCCGATGCAACCAAAGCCCCTCAATTCAAATACTCTACCGAACAAGAGATAATAAAAGTTCGTGGCAAGATCTTAGAATTCAACCAGTTCATCAAAGCTCAAGCCGAGTATTACCAAGGTATAGGGAAAAACGTGGTGTTGTTCGATGCAAGTGCGTTGTTCGCCAGCATTACCGATAACCCAGAACAACATGGCTTTCGAAACGCGAATGACGCCTGTCTTGATATCAATAGAAGCTCAGCTTCAGACTATTTGCGAAGCCACAGCTTGACTAATGATTGCGCGACCTATGGCTCAGACAGCTATGTATTTTGGGGCGTGACACACCCAACCACTGCCACTCACAAATACATCGCAGACCATATCTTGGCGTACTCATTCTCAACGTTCAATTTCTAGCGGAAGAGCCCAGCGAGTATCATGAGTTACCGCCTGTAAATACCGAGAGTTAAGGGCTTACACAAAGTACAGATACAAAAAAACCGCCATCTTCGGCGGTTTTTGTTTGCATCAACCTTTCAAAGCTAAGCCTAAGCTTTTAAGTCACGCAAGTTGATTACTCGTCGTCCACTTTTGGTGCAACTTTCTTCTTAGGGATAAACACGGTATCACCCACCGCCACATTTTGGTGGAAGCTCTTATCGCGCTTAACCGGTTTCTTCGGCGTCTTCTTAACTTGAGTGTTGGTCTTCTTCTTAGCAGGACCGCCTTTAGCAAACGCAGGTTTACGAGGCTTAATGCCTTTGAATTTACCTTTCAAGCCTTCAAGCACAGAGAAAGTAAGATCTTGTTGAAGGTAAAGCTCAACACGCTTAAAGCTGTCCCAGTCTTTTGGACCAACTAAAGAGATTGCATCACCTTTGTTACCCGCACGACCAGTACGACCAACGCGGTGCACGTACTCTTCTGTATGCTTAGGCATATCAAAGTTGATCACGTGGCTTACGTTTGGAATATCGATACCACGAGAAGCAACATCGGTTGTTACCAAGATCTTGTAAACCGCACGCTCGAACTGGCTCATGATGGCATTACGTTGCGTTTGGTTTAGGTTGCCACTCAATGCAACTGCTTTAAGCTTTTTCTCGTTCAACTTATCCGTTAAACGGTCAGTATCGGCACGAGTTGCAGTGAAGATCATCACCTGACGGTATTCAGCTTCTTCAATCACACGATCCAAGATCGCTTCTTTATGATCAAGATGGTCACACAGGTAGAACTTCTGAGTGATATCAAGGTGCTGTTCGTTAGAAACACCAACAGAGATACGCTTAGGTGCGTCTAGCATTTCATTTGCAATGCCATTCACTTCCGCGTGATCAAGCGTCGCAGAGAACATCAACGTTTGACGACGACGGTGCTTAGCTGCATTCGCAATGCGACGTAATTCAGGTGCGAAACCCAGATCAAGCATACGGTCAGCTTCATCAAGGATTAGCGTTTCAACACCATCTAAAAACAGTGAGCGGTGCTCAAGGTGATCAGCAAGACGGCCTGGAGTCGCAACAATAAAGCGAGGGTACTTACGCAGAGCTTTAACTTGGTCGTTAAAGTTTTCGCCACCCAAGATAAGTGTCGCTTCGTAAGACAGACCGCCAAGCATGCTACGCAGCTCGCCGTAAACTTGTTTTGCTAGCTCACGAGTAGGAGCCAAAATTACACCACGAGGATCTTTAGCAGAAAACGCTTTTGTTTTTAATGCTTTATGTATCATCGGCAACACAAACGCCAATGTTTTACCTGATCCCGTTTTTGATGAAGCCAATAGATCCTTACCAGCAATAGCAACAGGGATCGCTTTTGATTGGATCTCTGTCGCCTTCTTGAAGTCGTAATGTTTTAAGTTCTTCAGTAAGCGGTTATCTAAGCCTAAATCTTTAAAGTGCAAAGGACTCTCCAGTCATGATGGTATTGAATAAAATTAATTTAACGTGACATGATACCGCGAAAGTACTTTATAAGGATAGAGATCACAGTAAATTTATCCTTTTATCTAATGTTAGCCAGAATATTGTATGCACCGCGAGCAAAGGGGTGACTCCCCTTTCACTGCCTTATTACCGCGCCAAACACTTCATCTCAAAAATGAGACAGATTGTGATACCGAGCTAATTACCTCAAAAATTTAGCAATTTCTTTAGTTATTGTTTTTGCAGTTAAAAAATTAGTCGCTACAATCATTAATGAAGCGACTATATGATAAAGAATGTATAGCGCATCTTTTGATGATAATTAAGCAAGGAGTTCTTATGAATAAGACGTTAATCGCAGCTGCAGCCTCAGTATTTATTTTAGCTGGTTGTTCTTCAGAGCCTGAAGAAGCAGCGGTATCAGAAATGGACCAACTAACTAACCAAGTTGCTGAGCTAACCAGCGAAGTAGAAGCACTTAAGAGTGACAAAGCTGCTGCTGAAATGAAAGCTCAAGAAGCATCCGCTGCGGCTATGGCAGCAAAAGAAGAAGCGGATCGTGCTAACGACCGTATCGATAACATTGCTGAGTCTTACACTAAGTAATTGAGATAGAAGCTCAATTAAGCTGTAGATTTCAAAAGACGTATATACATGCAGTAAATTGACAACACCACCTCTTTCGAGGTGGTGTTTTTTATTTAGGGAGAAGAGAAAGAAAGCTTTAAGGCTTTATTCACAACCTATCAAATTAGAACTCAATCACAGGCGGTGCGATTTCAACAGGCACACCATTTTGAGCAAAGATAACTGCTTTTGCCTTTGAGTTAGGAAGGTCTGCATCTTCAAGCCACCATTTCAATTCAACAGGGATTTGCAGTAATTTCTTAGAGCCGTCACTTCGCGTCAATGGTTCGTGCGCTTCAACAAACACGCTTCTATCAGGCTCTAAAGACACTTTAATAGGCTCATCGATTATCGTGACTTGTTCACCACGACTAACCTGTTCAAAAAGCCACTCAATATCTTTAGGTTCCATACGAATACACCCGGAGCTGACTCGCAAACCAATCCCAAAGTCTTTATTGGTGCCATGTATCAGGTAATCACCGGCACCATAAGCAAGTCGCAATGCATACTCACCCAAAGGGTTTTCAGGCCCAGCAGGAACCACTCTTGGTAACTCTATGCCTTTCTCTAAGTACTCTTTGCGGATTGAGTTTGGTGGCGTCCATGTTGGATTCGGTCTTTTTTGGCTTATCTTGGTGATCATCTCGGGAGTATCACGCCCCACTCGACCGATGCCGACAGGGAAAACATGCACCTGATTTTTCTCAGGCTCAAAGTAATACAACCTTAACTCAGCAAGATTGATGACAATCCCCTTTCTTGGGGTGTCAGGCAAAATCAAGCGGCTTGGAATGCTTAACACATAGCCTTCCGCGGGAAGAAAAGGATCCACCCCTTTGTTGGCTGCCATTAAAGAGAGAAAACCAATATCGTATTGCTTGGCAATGATGGCCAAGGTTTCGCCCGCCGCCACTTCATGCTGCTGGATTCTGCCCACAATGCGGCTTTCCGTTGGTGGCAATTCAAAGGTTGCAGCAGACACCCACGATGAAGCTATCCCGCTGGCAAGCAAAGTAGTTCTTACAACAAGCGACACCGCCCTGTGAAGTCGTGTTTTCATTGACGGCAAAGGCGTCGAGTTAGCGCAATGCGACATACAAATCCTTGGTTTGTCTTTTATCAAAGTTTAGATTATCTCTGATCAAACGTCTCTACAACGTATTGTTGTCTCGAAACTGATAGACAACAAGTTTATGTGTGGGCCTTTTCCTCTCATTCGCTTGCAATTAACCCATACAAAATCGATTGCCTTTACGCTTTCAACAGATTTAGTTATCAATATTAATAAAACTATAATGGCAGACCTGTTTTGTGACTAAAGTCTCATGGAGCCACGTTCTAACTCGCTAATATTGCCTCAACAAAACGAATTCAATTCAACAGAATCGGTAATTGATTAAATCCTGTTCCTATAATTACCGTTTAAACTTTGGAGAACGACCATGGCTACACCTCATATTAATGCTCAAGCTGGTGATTTCGCAGAAACAGTACTTATGCCGGGCGACCCGCTTCGCGCAAAATACATTGCAGAAACATTCCTTGATGACGTGAAGCAAGTTTGTGACGTTCGCAACATGTTTGGCTACACAGGCACTTACAAGGGTAAGAAAGTTTCTGTAATGGGCCACGGTATGGGTATCCCATCATGCTGCATCTACGTACATGAGCTAATCGCTGAGTTCGGCGTGAAAAACGTAATTCGCGTTGGTAGCTGTGGCGCAGTACGTGACGACGTTAAACTAATGGACGTTGTTATCGGCATGGGTGCATCTACTGACTCAAAAGTAAACCGCATTCGTTTCAACAACCACGACTTCGCTGCTATCGCTGATTTCGGCCTTCTAGAAGAAGCAGTAAACCAAGCTCGTGCACAAGAAGTTCCAGTTAAAGTTGGTAACGTATTCTCTGCAGACCTTTTCTACACTCCAGAAGCTGACCTTTTCGAAAAAATGGAAAAGCTAGGCATCCTAGGTGTTGATATGGAAGCGGCTGGTATCTACGGCGTTGCTGCAGACCTTGGTGCTAAAGCACTAACTATCCTAACAGTATCTGACCACATCATCCGTGGTGAAAAACTAAGTTCTGAAGAGCGTCAAAAGTCTTTCAACGACATGATGAAAGTTGCTCTAGAGACAGCAATCAACATCTAACGATTTGATAAAAGATACATTGAAAAGCGTTACCCCGCAGCCAGGCTCGCTTGGCTGCTCAAATAATCCCGAGGGGGAGATCGTGTCTAACGACAAGCTGCCAAAAGATGCGGATGGTTTGCAACTCAACTTTTGTAAAACATTGGCGTGTGACAACTTTGGCTTGAGCGATGCAAAACGGTATGTTTTGCAACACGCGAACCCTAAGCGTCCAGCGATGGTTTGTCGTGAATGTGGAGCTTTCCCCCCCTTACTTAACAATCGTGAAGTGTTAAGCGAACTTCATCGCTTAAGACAACTTCACAGCGACGGGCTCCCTGCTTGTCGTAATGATGATTGCGATAACTTCGGCTTATCGGTTCATACCCATAAACATCTTTATCATGCCTTCGGCTACAGTGGCGACAGGCAGCGTTATCGATGCAAAGACTGCCAAACAACCTTCGTTGATAAATGGTCTGGATCCAATAAAAAACTCCAATTTCAAGAGAACCTCATGGGCTTACTGTTCATGGGCTATTCCGTACGTGAAATCTGCCGAAAATTAGAGATCAACCCAAAGACTTTCTATGATCATGTTGACCATATCGCGAGCCGTTGTCGTCGTAAATTAGCGATGATCGATGCACGATGGGTTAACCATGCGAAAGATTACGAGTTCGCATCTCACTACCAGCGTCTGCAACCACAAAGTAACAACGGTGTGGTGTGGATAGCGACGGGCGAGGCGCATTCTGGCTATATACTTTGCCAACACGTTAACTACTCTCAAAATGAAGAACCATCAGGAAACGTCGACCATAACCCTTATGATGATGTGGCACGATTTGTATCCAAAGAGCACTCTTCAGAAGCAAATCTCGAACTGCCTCAGCCCTCTGACAAACTAAAAGAGCGCATTGAACAGCAGTACCAAGTGATTCTTGCGAGAGGTAACGTTGAGGACCCTATGGGTAACCTCACCACATTTAGTTACCCTTCAAAAGGCGCTCTCATTCGACCGCCTTATACCTCTTATGCTCACTTCTTACATGTGTTGGATATGTGTAACGAAGACAAGCATGTCGCCATCTATATGCCACAAGATCCATTACTAAGATCTGCCGCTTTAAGCGTATGTTTGCCGCGTATTCAGAGTCAAAATATTGACCTTATGTACGTCGAGGAAGATTCAGGCTGGCAAGACGATCAAAGTTTTGAAAAGATCGACATCGTTCACATGAGTTGGTGGCGCGATCGCTGGGCTATTGCGAATCAAGGTGATAACCAGAAAGGTATCTGCTACCTAACCGGTAACAATCCAGAACCAAAACAGTGGTTTAACACGGCCTCAATTCAACAAACTAAGTTCTATCAACAACGCTTTCAGCTGTTATTTGATAGCTTTATTAATGAGCCCAGACGTAAGCTTCGTCCTGGGGGCATTCTTCCATTGCTCGACATATTTAGAGCTTGGCACAATCTGTGCTACCAAGATAAGCAAGGGCTCACGGCAGCACAGCGCTTAGGCGTAGCAGAGCTGCCATTAACTCTAAAGCAACTACTTTCATAGCAACAAAGCCTTTAGATAATTATTCGGGAACTCATTGATTTTAAAGCAACAACATGAGGTAACACCCATAATTAGAAAAGATCGATGTTCCTTTGACGCTCTAGGAAAGATAATTGGTGCTTATCTCAAATCACACTCTTATAATGATTGTGTTATCAATATGTTCGATAATCATGGATGTAAGTCTTGGACAAAAATCAGTACCTTCTTGAAACAGAATTAGAAAAACTTAAAACTCGTGTCGACTCTGAGCCATCGGTGATCCTAGAGGTTGCCCAGCAGTGCCTAGTCCGATCAGAGCAAGTTCTGTTTGAAGAGGGTGCCATCCAGTCATTAATGTTAATGGCAAGATGTAGCTGGAACCTGATGGATTACCAAAAAGGTTTAAAATACATCAAGGAAGCCTACAAGCGCCAAAGCCGATTAGATACCGATCTTTTTCTGCCCGAAATCCTCCATTTACACGCGCTCCAGTTCTGGGGACAAGCCAAGTATTACTCCGCCCAACAGTTTTGGATCAATGCCTTAGAGCAGTCCGCATTGGTTGATGAAGTCGAAATTCAAATTGAATGCCTCATTGGCCTTGGTAATATATGGCGGATGACCCACGAATATAAACTTGCACGTTCAACCCACCAACTTGCCGTGAAAGTGGCTAACAACAGCCGTATTGGTTGGTTAGAGGGTAAAGCCAGAATACTGCTTGCGTGGGATTACTACCTGCTCAACAACTATGTTGAAATGCTGTCGGTATTGGACGGTGCAGAAGAAGCATTAAAAGACCATAAAGATAACACTTGGCATGCAGAGGTATGGGACTTTCGAGGCCTTGCCCTACTTGGTCTTGAACGCTTAGATGACGCGGAGCGCGCCACGGCCAAAGCGCACAATCTGGCAGTTGAACACAACCTAGTTTGGATGAAGGCGCACTCATACATCAGCCGAGCTAGATTGGAGCTCCTGAGAAAAAGACCAGAACAAGCGGCGGAATTACTGAGGCTCGCAGAACAATCCGCAAACGAGTTCGATAATGGCGAGTTGCTGAGCCAAATCTGTTACCAACAATCCTTGGTGGCGGAAGAAAACCAAGACTTCCAAGCCGCGCTCGTCGCCTTTAAAAAGTACCGTCAATATTCTATCGGCATGCTCAAAGAGCAAACGACACGTGTCGGTTTGGACAAAGCACGCAGTTCAAAACGCCAACTTGAACAGAGAGCACGAAAACTGATTAATCGTATTCGCGGTCAGCACGAGTACGATCCTGAAAAGCACCTCTCTTACGTTGTCTCTGAAACCTTTTGGTGGGAAAAGTTGGTGCTGTTCAAGACAGAGCTTAAACGTTCAAACCACAGCATCATTATGTTCCATCATGTCGATACTGATTACTTAGATGTCTGTACCGAGATTGCTCATGCTTTATGTAACCAGAATGACTTCATCGCAAGGCTAAGTTCTGAACGTGTGGCCCTTATGCTTTCCGAAAAAGGCGAAGCCGCAGAGAAAACCTTCCAAACTCTCAGCACCATGCTCGATATCTATCCATGGCATAGAAAAGGATTAAAAGGTTCGAAACCAAGCGTCAGCCTCAATGATATTTTGACGTTCCCGTTCACGCTTGAACAACTCGAAGAAGACGATGCTGAGGTAATAGAATAATGGAAACTCTATTAAGCAAGATCACAGACGCCGGTTTAGACCCTTCATCAGTATCAGGTGAAGAAGCGATCATCTTCTGGAACCACATTCGTCAGCACGTTTCGACAACGCAAACAGAGCAAGCGCACTGCTATATCATTAGCTCTGAATACCGTGCCGAGTTACAACAAAATCAAACCAGTATCGAAGAGTTGAGACGAGCACTCGATCTGCTCCACCTTCCTGCCGATATCGAAGATATTCTGACAGTCAAAACCAGTTTAAGTGACCGCTTAGTTGAAACTGGTGATTACACCTCAGCACTCAATGAATTCGTCAGTTCATCGACTATCGCGGTTGAACACGGTCATATCGATGAGTATGTATTAGCTATTTTAGGCATGGGCAACCTGTGTGATTCCTATGGCGATCACAACAGAGCACTTCGTTACTACCAAAAAATCAGCAGCATAGACCATGCGATAAGCAGTCGCTCACTTCGCCTCAAATTCAAGCTGCATATGGTAGCAAGCCTACTTCTACTCAATCGCATTACAGCAGCCAGCGATTTACTGAATGAGTGCGAAGAACTGAGTATTTTGGTCAGTGACAAGTTGCTCACAGCTCAAATACTGCTTTACCAAGCAAAGGTGCTGCGCGCTAAGAAAAAACACCATGAAGCGCTACGCTGTCTGTCTAAGGTTCAATACCCAGCCAACAGCACTCAAGCAAGCTGGCTTGCAACCATGACTCGTCTAGAGCTCTCACATTGCCTAAGTGCAACCGGCAAGCAAGACTACGCGAGCATGATTTTGTCGAGCACAGACAAACGCGTGAAAGCCTACTCGTCGCCAGTACTTGCAAAACGATTCTACGATTCGCTGAGTGATGTGTGTATGAATCAAGGGCGTTTTCAAGAAGCGCTAAGCTATGAGAAAAAAGGCTACCGAATTGAAACCGATCTGATGAAGCAGATCCCGATCAGTGAACTCGGTGCAAGCCAGCTACGCCGACTGTCTCGTTTTGAGTTACAACTCAAACTCATTCTCTCTGAACAAGAGAACAAAGAGCTCAAAGAGACAACCGAACAACACAAGAATGCGGTGGCTCAGCTTCAACAAGACGTATTCACAGATCCATTAACAGGGTTGCACAACCGCCGCTGGTTAGATGTGAAACTGAAAGACATGCTGCTGCACGATACCTCTTTCGCGCTGATGGTTATTGATATTGACCACTTCAAGTCTATCAATGATGAACTGAGTCACTTAGTGGGTGATAAAGCGATTGTTAGCGTGTCTCAAGAGCTGCGTTCATACTTTAAGTTTAGAGGCGCATCGTGTGTCAGGTTTGGCGGAGAAGAGTTCCTCGTCATTCTAGAGAACACTGATCTTCCGAAGGCAGAAACGCACTCTGAAAATTATCGAGAGCGCATTTTCCAATTCGGTTGGCATGAGATACTTGGGGAGCGCGGTTTGACCGTGAGTATTGGTATCACTTTGCATCGTGACGGAGAGAATACTCAACGCACCTTCTACCGTGCGGATAAAGCGCTATACCGAGCTAAAGCCAACGGCCGTAATCAAGTGTGTACAGAGTAGTGGCATATAGCTCTGTAGCTTAGGCCAACTGCTTATTGATAAAAGAACAGAGAAATACCAGCAAGGGCGGCAAGTGTGCCTATGATACTTTGCTTTGACACCTTCTCCCCTTTCAGCGCATAAATCACCAAAATAAAGACCGGGCTGGTCGCTATCAACGTTTGTGCAATCGCAGGGTTAGCATTCTTCAACGCCACTTGTTGAAGCCATAAAGCGAGAAACGTTCCGACAAAGATTGCCCCTAATAACCACAGTTTATCGAACCTAGTCATTTCCCATAGGTCTCTTTTTATCGATGAATACGGCTTCTTTTCAACAAAAGGGATAATCAGCATCACAGCAAACACGCCAATCGTCAGGCGAATCAGTGCACCTAATAATGGTGGGATATCACCCGCCACTAACGCGTAATGAGAAATCACCACACCGGATGCCTGACAAACACTCGCCACAAGCCCATAACCAATGCCACCCCACTGCGCTTTATCATTCGATTCACCGCTCGCCGATTTTGATGGCTGGAAGACAACGAAGGTCACCGCTAGTGTTGTAATCACGACACCGAGCCAACTTTGTACTGTCAATACAGCGCCAAGGAACATGAGTGCCAGCACACCAGAAAGAGGTGGTGCTAAAGATTCCAGTAACAGCGTCTTATTGGCACCGATTCTTTTCAACGCCGCAAAATAGGCGCTGTCTCCAATCGCAATACCAATCACACCTGAAATTGCCAATATCAGAAAATGGTTGGTACTCAATTCAAATTCAGGCATCGGTATTAACGGCATGACCAACAGCATCATGCCAGAGGCTACTACACCCTTAACAATGTTCAATTGCATCGCAGAGAAGCGATGTCCAAATTGCCCATAGATCCATGTCGCACATGCCCACACAATTGCAGCGCCAATGGCCGCCAATTCACCTATATACATCCGTATTTATCCCTTGTGGTTATGCACGTCATTTAGAATCGTAGCTGTCATCATTTCAGCTGAAATACCAACCAGAAAGCCGAAATAGCCTCTTCAAACGCGATGAAATTTTATAAGATTCATCAATGCTTTTATTCGCATTAGAAGCGACAACACATTATTTTTAACTCGGTAAATCATTTTTATAACAATTACTTGGATGATAGCGTAGTATATTTATAACTAATATCTAACATTACAAGGATCTGTTATGTTTTTAGACTACTTTGCGCTCGGCTTACTTATTTTCGTAGCATTAGTAATCTTTTACGGCATCATCGTTATTCACGATATTCCCTATGAAATTGCGAAAGAACGCAATCACCCTCATCAAGATGCTATTCACGTCTCAGGCTGGGTTAGCCTATTCACTTTACATACTATTTGGCCATTTCTTTGGATTTGGGCAACATTATGGCGCAAAGATCGTGGTTGGGGCTTCGCTAAATTAGAAGAAGAACAACACGATATTCATCATCGCGTCGATATTCTCATCGAGCAAGTGAGTACCCTTCAGGAAGAAATCGCACAGCTCAAGCAAGCTGGTGCTGGGCAAAACAGTTCAGAGAAAGAGACCAACAACGTTCAAGATCAGGAGGCTAAGTAATGGATTTACTGCTGATAATGACCTACGCGGCACTTTGTATCACCATTTTCAAGGTGTTCAATATACCGCTAAATAAATGGACAGTACCTACTGCCGTACTTGGAGGTGTGATCATAGTAGGTACCCTAATTCTACTAATGAACTACAACCATCCATTTACACAAATCGGTAACCAAGTTTACTCAACAACGCCAGTCGTTTCAGGCGTTAGGGGTAAAGTTATCGAAGTGCCTGTAGAAGCAAACAAACCACTGAAGCAAGGGGATATTCTTTTCAAAATCGACCCAGTTCCATTCGAAGCTGAAGTCGCAAGGTTAGAAGCTAAGGTAAAAGAAGCAAGCCAAGGTGCGCTTGGAATGGAATCTGAAGTGGTTGAAGCAGAGGCTGCAAAAATCAAAGCCATCGCGGAAAGAGATAAAGCTCAACGTGAGTTTTCTCGTTACAAGCGCGGTTACGACAGTGGCGCTTTTACCGAGCAGCAATTGGATACTCGCAGACAAGCTTACAAAGCATCGGAAGCGGCCGTGAAAGTTGCAGATGCAAACCTAGAACAAACAAAGATCGCCTTGGACTCTGAAATAGGTGGCGAGAATACAGCGGTTTTAAGCTTATTAGCTGAATTACGTAAAGCTCAGTTTGATTTAGAACAAACCGTGGTTCGAGCTCCCACTGACGGATACGTTACGCAACTAGCATTACGCCCAGGTGTAATGGCAGTACCACTTCCTTTAGCTCCCGTGATGACGTTTGTTCACACTGAAGCTCAGTTCTATACCGCTGCATTTAGACAGAACTCCTTACAACGCCTACAACCGGGTTACGAAGCTGAGTTCCTGTTTAGAGCATTGCCAGGAAAAATATTTAAAGGACGTATTGATGAAGTGATTCCAGCTATTGGTGAGAGCCAATTCCAAGCTAGAGGCGCGCTTCTAGGTACTGATGCGTTGCGTACTAGTGGTCGTGTGTTTGTTAAATTGAGCATCACTGATGACCTGTCTGACTACCATTTACCTATGGGTACCGCGGTTGAAGTTGCCGTTTATTCTGACAGCTTCACTCACGTGTCTATCATGCGTAAGGTCCTTATTCGCATGAAGAGTTGGCAAAACTATCTATACCTAGACCACTAAACGGGCGTAGATATGTGACGAACCCGCTTAACACATTGTTAAGACGAATGAAAAAGCCAGACCCGCTCTGGCTTTTTTGTTGCTTGATTAACCGTAAAATTGCGCTTTTTACACGATATTTAGGTGTTCAGATGGAATTTTAGACATCTAGACACTTACCTTCCCTTATGGAAGGGTTCTACTGTATAATGCGCGCCTTATTTTTTATATTTGCCCAAAAAACGTTCTCATTGAGACGCATATTAATAATGGCGAATATTCGTTCTTTATTAAGCTTTATCTTTCAGTATTCGAGGTTATCTATGAACTTTTCAGCTAAAACAGTGGTCGTTATTGCCATTGGCGCGGCACTGTACGGCATTGGTGGTTTACCTATGTTTGGTGTCCCAGTGTTTGCGAACACGACATTGAAACCAGCGATGGCAGTTCTAGCACTGTTTTCTGTTTTGTTCGGCCCAATTGTTGGCTTCTTAGTTGGCTTTATCGGTCACTGGGTTACGGATCTATTCGCAGGCTGGGGCGTGTGGTTAACTTGGGTTTTAGGCTCAGGTATCGTAGGCATGGTTATCGGCTTATTCCCAATGATGACTAAGAACCGCCTTCAACAAGGTGAACTGCCAATGAAAGATTTTGTATTGTTCGTGATACTGGCCCTTGCAGGTAACGTTGTAGGCTATGGCTGCTCTGCGTTACTCGACACCATCCTATACGCAGAACCGTTTACTAAAGTCTTCACTCAGCTGTCTATCATCGCAGCGGGTAACACCATTCTGATCGCTGTTGTGGGCTTCCTGATCCTAAAATCAGTCGCTAAACGCAACAAACAAAGCCGCAACCTGACTGAGGCATAAGCGATAATGACTATAGCATTTTCGAACTTCTCTTTTAGATATGAGTCGCTGGATAAACCGACGCTAAAAAATATCAATCTAAGGATAGAGAAAGGAGAGAAAATCGTCATTATTGGACCAAGTGGTAGTGGTAAATCTACCCTAGGTCAGTGTCTCAATGGTTTGATACCTCATGCAATCAAAGGTGAGGTAACAGGCTCTTTAGAGATAAACGGCAAGAATATCTCTGAGTTTTCGATGCACGATTATACCGAGCAAGTCGGCACCGTATTACAAGATACTGACAGCCAGTTTGTCGGTTTGAGTATCGGTGAAGATATCGCTTTCGCACTCGAAAACCAGTTGATGTCGAACATTGACATGTACCCGTTAGTTAAGTCGACGGCAAAAATGGTCGACCTAGCGGACATGCTTGAGCGTTCACCTCATGACCTTTCTGGTGGTCAAAAACAGCGAGTATCGTTAGCGGGCATCTTAGTTGATGACGTTGATATCTTGCTGTTTGATGAGCCTCTAGCAAGCCTTGACCCTAGAACCGGCAAGGCAACGATTGAGATCATCGACCAGCTGCATAAAGAAACCAACAAGACCATCGTGATTATCGAGCACCGCCTCGAGGATGTCCTACATCGCGATATCGACCGCGTGATCTTAATGGAACGCGGTGAAATCGTTGCTGACATGACACCCGATGAAATCTTAGCTTCTGAACTGCTTGAAACACACGGTATTCGTGAACCACTTTATTTATCTGCTCTGAAGGCAGCGAAAGCACCTTTGACCAGTGAAGATAAGCTATCAAACCTCAAAGCTCTCGATTACAAAAGATTCCGCCCTGCGGTTCAGGCTTGGTTTGCAGAGCGCCCGACTCCAGTTGCCGAGAAGCAGTACCAACCTTTGCTTGAGGTCCACGGCCTGACTTACTCTTACGATGGTGAAAAGAACGCTCTCGAAGATGTCAGCTTTAAGATTGGTAAGGGTGAGTTCGTTTCAATCTTAGGCAAAAACGGTTCAGGCAAATCTACCATCACTAAACTCATCATGGGTGTGATCGATGCCGATTCAGGCTCTTCCTATCTAAATGGTGAAGACCTATCTGAGCTTTCTATCTTTGAAAGAAGCCAGAAAGTCGGTGTCGTGATGCAGAACCCAAATCATATGATCTCTCATCATATGATTTTTGATGAAGTTGCATTCGGTCTGCGTAATCGTGGGGTTGCAGAGCAGGAAATCAAAGAGAAGGTGGAAAACGTTCTTGAGCTGTGTGGCTTGAGCAAGTTCCGCCACTGGCCAATCGAAGCGCTAAGCTACGGTCAGAAAAAACGCGTAACGATCGCTTCTATCTTAGTATTGGAGCCAGAGCTTCTGATCTTGGATGAACCAACAGCGGGTCAAGATTACCGCAACTACACCTCAATGCTGGCGTTTATCCAAAAGCTTAACCGCGAGTTAGGTATCACCGTCGTGATCATTTCACACGACATGCACCTTGTTCTAGAGTACACCACACGCTCAATTGTCATTGCTGACAGCAAGCTGATTGCCAATGCCGCGATGACGGAAGTATTCAGTCAGCCATCGCTGTTAGAACGCGCAAATCTTTGTACCACCAGCATTTATGAACTCGCGACTATGATGAAAATCGACGACACCAACGCATTCATGCAGTACTTCATCGACTACGAGAGAAGCGCTCAATGAACGTATCAAAAGTAAAATTCGGCATCAATTACATTGATACAAAATCACCGCTTCATGCACTTAACGGCATCACCAAATTTGCGCTCTTCTTAGCTTGGGTAACCGTGGTCTTAACTACGTTCGACCTAAGATTGATTGCACTGCTTATTGTGACTGGTTTATACCTGCTAAAGCTGACCAATGTGCCTGTACGCGTATATAAGCCTCTGTTATTGGGTACGGCGAGTGTATTGAGCCTAAATGCTTTGTTCATGTATCTGCTGGCTCCACAGCAAGGTACTGAGCTCATCGGCAGCAAAACCTTATTGCTGACATTGCCGGGTAACTACTCGTTGAGCCAAGAGACTCTGTTTTACTTGGTTACTGTGACGCTCAAATACATGAGCATGTTCCCGATAGCGTTGATTTTTGTCTTCACAACGCATCCGACTGAGTTTGCAGCTAGCCTCAACCGTATCGGTGTTCCTTACAAGATCGCCTATGCGGTCAGCTTAACACTGCGTTACTTGCCAGAAGTTAAGAAAGACTTCATCAATATCATGCATGCTCAACAGGCTCGTGGTGTAGAGCTCTCAAAGAAAGCGCCTCTAATTACTCGAATCAAAAATGTGGCTAAGGTTCTAGGCCCGCTCATTTTCTCTAGCTTGGACCGAGCAGACGAGATCTCTAACGCAATGACGTTACGAGGTTTTGGCCGACACAAAGCTCGCACTTGGTATAGCTATGCACCTTTGAAACGTATCGACTTTGTTTGTTTAGGTGTCATCGCTTTTATCGTGGTGTTAGCCATTGCGAAACGCATTCTAGAGCCGCAGTTATTTTGGTATCCGTTCTAGTCATCTGAATTAGCATAGATAAACAAAGACTTTAAATAACACACCGCTCAATAGGGCGGTGTTTTTGTTTATGCCAAAATCTGATTGATAATTGAACCAATGACACAATACTGACTATATTTAACGATAAATTGACCAGTTATTTACCCTTGGAGTTTGAGATTTAATTCATAAGCTCTTAATATACTCGTTTACAGAATGTTACACTCAATAGAGATTTGTAATGGCTCGAATTACTCAAGTACAGAAACTAGAAAACCAAAAACACTACGATGAAATCGTACTAAACCTTTTTCTGGCTGAAGGACATGAAGCACTAACTTATGCAAGGATTGCTCAAGAGATTGGCATTAGTTTAACGACGCTTCAGGGCTATTATCCGTCGACCCGCGCTATTCGCTCAGTACTTCACGAACACATGCTATCGATCGTTATAGACAGTCTAGACTTTTCATCGGAAGCGCTTTTTATCCAATCTTGGCAAGCCGCTCTAGATAATGAGCAGTTTCGATACGTGATTAAATTGATGTTTTTCCATGCTTCGCAAATCAAGAATCCTGAGCAATTTAACCTCAGCTCGAACGGCGAATTTCGTGAAAAGATGTTGGACAGTTTCGGCAACAACTCAGTTCGAATCCTTGAAATGGTAGTCGGACGCTCAATGTTCTATCTCACCAACTTCAAGTAACGCTAACCAGCTTACTGAAATAGAAAAAGGGAACCCTAGGGTTCCCTTTTTTAGACTTTCAGAAAAGTGAGCAGCGATGACCTGCTCAACTTATAGACCTAATTTAGCTTGTAAAAAACGGTCGATAACGGCGGCAAACGCAGCTCAATCGATGTGTCTAGCCCTTCGCTTTCTACAGATTCAATCTCAGCAGTCTGCTTCACTTCAAAACCGCTGCCTGCATAGTCGACAGAGTCTGTATTCAACAACAATGCGTATTCACCTTTTGCAGGAACACCTAAGCGGAAATGCTCGTGAGGCACTGGCGTAAAGTTAGACACTATCAATACTCGCTCACCAGATTCACTGATGCGCTCGTGCGCAAGAATGCTCGCTTCAGCAGAGTCCTGTAGACGCCATTCAAAGCCTTTCGGATCAAAATCAAGATCGTGCATTGCAGCTTCAGAGCGGTACAGATTGTTCAGGTCTTTCGTTAAACGCTGAACACCTTGATGACGCTCGTAATCCAGCAAAAACCATTGCAGCTGGTCGTCATGGTTCCATTCAGCCGTCTGACCAAATTCTGCACCCATGAAGTTCAGCTTCTTACCTGGTTGCGCATACATGTAACCCATATAAGCACGTAGGTTTGCCGTTTGCTGCCATTCATCACCAGGCATCTTGTTGTGGATAGAACCTTTACCGTAAACCACCTCATCGTGAGACAGAGACAATACATAATTCTCACTGTGTGCGTAAACCAGTGGGAAGGTAATCGTATCGTGGTGATATTTACGGTTGATTGGGTCTTCTTGAATGTAAGACAAGCTGTCGTGCATCCAACCCATGTTCCACTTAAAGCCAAAGCCTAAGCCGCCCATAAAAGTCGGTGCTGAAACACCAGGGAAAGCCGTTGATTCTTCAGCAATCGTCATCGCATTCGGAAAGTGTTTATACACTTCTTCGTTCATCCACTTAAGGGTTGCGATAGCGTCGTAGTTTTCGTTGCCGCCATCCGCATTCGGGATCCATTGGTCATGGCTACGCGAATAGTCGAGGTACAACATCGAAGCAACCGCATCAACACGGATGCCATCAATGTGGAATTGCTCGAACCAGTACAGTGCATTAGAAACTAAGAAACGACGAACATGCTCTTTGCCTAAATCGTAAATGTACGAGTTCCAATCTTGATGCCAACCACGACGTGGATCTGGATCATGGAATAATGGCGTACCATCGAAGTTTGCTAGGCCGTGATCATCACTTGGGAAGTGAGCAGGAACCCAGTCCAGAACAACGCCGAGACCCGCTTGGTGACATTGATCGACGAAGTATTTGAAATCATCTGGAGAGCCAAAACGGCTAGTCGGTGCAAATAGACCTACAGGCTGATAGCCCCAAGAACCGTAGAATGGATGTTCTGAAACTGGCATTAGTTCAACGTGCGTGTAGCCAAGATCCGTTAGGTATGGGATCAGCTCTGCCGCAAGCTCGCGATAATTTAAGAATTCACCTTCAGCGTTACGCTTCCAAGAACCTGCATGCAATTCATAGAACGAAAGCGCTTCTTTGCGCTTTTGCGTTACCGGGCGATTTTGCCATTGAGTATCTTGCCACTGGTAACGAGCGTGATCGTAAGTTACAGATGAGAACGATGGGTATTGCTCAGAGTAGAAACCCCATGGGTCAGCTTTGTGTGGTAAGCCTTCGCCATTTGGTCCTTTTAATTCAAACTTGTATTGAGCGCCTTCTTCCAGTTCAGGAATGAATAAGCCCCACATACCGTAATCTAGGCGTTGCATTGGGTGGCGGCGACCATCCCAAGCGTTGAAGTTACCCACCAAGCTTACCGCAGTTGCATGCGGTGCGTACACCAAGAAACGCGTACCTGAAATCGTCTGTCCATCACGCTCTAGCGTAATAAACTGAGCCCCCATGTGATGATACATATCTTTCGGTGTATGAAGATCTTCATAACTCGCGTACAGATCGTGGTACTGGTAAGGATCATCGATGATCTGTTCTACGCCAGCCCAATCAACCGCAAGCTTATAGTGAGTAAAACGTAAGTCTCTCTCTTGCTTAAGAATGAAACCACTTTCACCCTCTCGCGCTAACTCAATACGAGGTTCCTTTCCAACAATCAACTCGACTTTATTTGCCCCAGGAATCCACACACGTAATGCACCTTGCTCTGAAGGTAGGTATGGCCCTAAAAACGCAAATGGGTCAGTAAAACAAGCCTGTGATAGTTGGGTATATATTTGTTTTTGCTTTGAAATCGAACTTAGTTCCAAAACGCTTCTCCCTAACCAAACATCCAAAAAATATAATACAAAAATGCCCGCTATTAGTGCGGGCAATATAACGACGGTTTATTCTACCAGATGAGCATTCATTATTGAGTGACCGAGGTTGTAGTTTCGTACGGCGTAAGCAAAAAACCACCTATTTTCAAGTCACTCAATGTCACTACTTACCTGCTTTTTCTCGAACGTCAGTCAGCTTAGAAGCGATACGATTAACACCTTCGTGAGCAAATATTTCGTCCAAGTTCATTGATAGTTTACGACGCCAGTTAGGGTACTCATCAACCGTGCCAGGAATGTTTACTGGCTTGTCCATCTCTAGCCAATCTTCTAGCTGAACGCTCAGTAGTGTTGAACCACCAGCCGCTACGTGCAGTTGAAGTGCCTCAGCAAGGTAAGAGTCCATCGGTACTTGGCTCGCATCGCGGCCCACACCTTCTGGTAGGAAACCATGCCATGCTACTGAATCTAAGATACCTTGCTTGCACTCTAGGCGGTCATCGAACAAGGTTTCTAATTGTTCTGCATCTGGGTATAAGCCAATCTCTTGGCCCATTTTCAGGTCATCACAGTGCCAGAAGCCACGAAGCGTTGGCATATCGTGAGTACACAGTGCGGCCATCGATTGTGATGCGTAGTGTTTTGGTGAGATGAAACCACCGTCATCTTCTGATGTTTCGAAGAAGAACACTTTGTAAGAGTGCACGCCAGCATCTGCAAGGATGTCGACAATCTCATCCGGTACCGTTCCTAAATCTTCACCGATAACGCTACATTGGTAACGGTGAGATTCAAGCGCCAGAATAGACAGCATATCTTGTACTGGGTAGTAGATGTACGCGCCCTTAGTTGCGTTCTCACCCTTTGGAATCCACCACAAGCGCAGTAGACCTAAAACGTGGTCGATACGCAGTGCACCACAGTGCTTCATGTTCGCACGAAGTAGCTTGATGTAAGCGTCGTAGCTTGTTTCTTGAAGCACTTCTGGGTTTAACGGAGGTAGACCCCAGTTCTGACCCAAAGGACCAAGAATATCAGGTGGAGCACCAATGCTCGCATCCATCACTAGGTTGCCTTCGTCAGCCCAAGTCTCGCTGCCTGAATCTGCAACACCTACCGCTAAGTCACGGTACAGGCCAACAGCCATGCCCTTCTCTTCTGCAAGAGACTGTGCATCGTTGATCTGGCAATCTGCTAGCCATTGCAGGTACATGTACAGATGAACGTTTTCTAAGTTCTCTTTGATGTATTTCTGTGTCGCTGGGCTGTCGAATGTACGGTACTTCTCAGGGAATACCGGCCATCCCCACATGCCAGAATCTTCTGCATGCAGTTCACCATGTAGAGCATCAAACGCCGCTTGATGCATCAGGCTATCGCCACCCTCTTCTACGAAGGCTAAGAACGCTTGTGCACGGTCGCTGTTTTTGTCTAGATGACGAGTCTTAAACTCTGCGAATAGCAGAGGCAAGATGCTCATCTTAAGCTCAGACACTTCGGTGTAGTTTACCCAGTGTGCTTCACGCGCTTTTTGTAGACGCTGTTGGAACTCTGCGCTGCCGACTGTTTGTTGTGCTTCTGCACTTAGTGCAAATTCAGGAACTGAACTCACATCAATGTATAAGATGTTCAACCAGCGACGAGAAGATGGGCTATATGGGCTCGCACCTTCAGGGTTCGCAGGGAACAATGAGTGAATTGGGTTTAGACCAACGAAGTCACCACCACGAGAAGCGATATCCGCAACAAGCTGTTTTAGGTCTCCGAAATCACCAATACCCCAGTTATGCTGAGTTCTTAGGGTATAAAGTTGAACACTGGGTCCCCAAAGCTTTTTGCCTTGCTCGATTGGTGACTGCTTGAAACACGCTTTTGGCGTAATAATCAGTGTCATCTCGTAAGGCTTCTTACGGCGCTTACGGCTCACAATGAGCTTGTGATAACCCCATGCCAAATCACTTGGCAATGCAAACACTAAAGGGCCACCCTCGGCACGCTCGTCACGAATGACTTGAGATTGAAGATAGCCTTCAAGTACCTCTCCTTGCTCGGTTTCTAAGCGCCAGCTGAACTCACTTTCACGAGCACTTACACCTAGATTAAGCGCCACTTCTACTGGCTCACCGTCACGCAAGACAAGAACTGGGTCTAGTACATCTTTTTTGTGTTTTCTTTCTGCTGACTTAAGCAGTGCATCATCGCTGCTTGTATCGTAGCCCAACGAAGCCAATAGAGACGTGATCGTCTCGTCTGATACTTGTGCTTCATCGCCCCACGCACTAACGTAACTGTCGGCAATGTTTGCCATTTCTGCGACTTGTTTTAATACGGTCTGTTCTTTCATCGCTCTCTCCGAAAACGTTCTGACGCTTTCAATTTTGTAGGGTTGTTAATTTAATTTTTTACTAATCAATTAGCTTGTGACAATCGGTTTGTAAGCAGCTTGTTTATAAACGACAAACCTTTAAGCCTTTCGTTTGCTCACAAGCTAATTGAGCCAAGGCAGAGACTGCCTTGGCTACTTTGGAAGTATTAACGGTTAACCGCTTCAAGTTTCCAAATGTTGTTCACGTAGTCGCGGATTGAGCGGTCTGATGTGAACTTACCAACCAATGCTGTGTTAAGAATTGCTTTCTTAGCCCAACCTGCTTGGTCTTTGTATTGCGTGCCCATGTCTTCATGTGCTTTCACATAAGAGGCGAAATCAGCAAGACATAGGTACGGGTCGCCACCGTCTAGTAGGCTATCAAACGTTGCACGTAGAAGGCCTGGTTGACCTGGAGAGAACTCATCGCCAGTCAGTAGGTCTAGAGATGCTTTCAGCAGTGGGTCTGCGTTGTAGTAGTCGTATGGGTTGTAGCCTTGAGCTTTCAGAGCTTGAACACCATCAACGTCTAGGCCGAAGATGTAGATGTTTTCATCACCCACTTCTTCACGAATCTCAACGTTTGCACCATCCATCGTACCGATAGTTAGCGCGCCGTTTAGAGCCATCTTCATGTTGCCCGTACCAGATGCTTCTTTACCCGCTAGTGAGATTTGCTGAGAAACGTCTGCTGCAGGGATGATGATTTCAGCCATGCTTACACGGTAGTCAGGAATGAATACCACTTTCAGTTTGCTGCCAATGCGAGGGTCGTTGTTGATCTTCTCTGCAATCTTGTTAACCGCGAAGATGATCTCTTTCGCTAGGTGGTAACCCGGTGCTGCTTTCGCTGCGAAGAAACATACGCGTGGCTCACACTCGAAACCAGGTTCGTTAAGAATACGGTGGTACAGAGATAGAATGTGTAGCAAATCTAGGTGCTGACGCTTGTATTCGTGAAGACGCTTGATTTGCACGTCAAAGATAGCGTTAGTATCTAGCTCGATACCCATGTTCTCTTGAACCCAATCAGCTAGGCGCTGTTTGTTTTCTTTCTTAACAGCCATGAATTCTTTTTGGAATTTCGCGTCTGTTGCAAACTTAGCGATGCCTTCTAGCTGCTCAAGTTTTGCTGGCCATTCAGTGCCGATCTTACCCGTGATTAGCGTAGATAGACCTGGGTTACAGAACTTCAACCAACGACGTGGCGTGATGCCGTTCGTTACGTTAGTCAGTTTACCTGGGAAGATTTCGTTGAACTCAGGGAACAAGTCTTTCTTAACCAGTTGTGAGTGAAGCGCAGCTACACCGTTTACTTTGTAAGAACCAATCACACATAGGTTTGCCATGCGAACCATGCGGTGGAAACCTTCTTGGATGATAGAAAGCTTCGCTTGCTTCTCACCGTCACCAGGCCACATCTTGCGAACTTCTTGCATGAAGCGGTGGTTGATTTCAAAAATGATTTCCATGTGACGTGGAAGAAGACGGTTGATCAGTGATTCAGACCAAGTCTCTAGTGCTTCAGGAAGTAGTGTGTGGTTCGTGTATGCGAACGTATGAGCACTGATTTCCCATGCTTGGTCCCAAGATAGACCTTTCTCGTCAATCAAGATGCGCATTAGCTCAGGAATCGCAATCGTTGGGTGCGTATCGTTAAGCTGAATCGTTTCTTGCTTAGGCAGATCTTCTAGAGAGAAACCTGCTGCTTCGTGGCGACGTAGAATATCGCGAACCGATGCTGCTGAATGGAAGTACTGCTGCATTAGACGCAGAGTCTTACCTTTCTCGTGGTTGTCGTTCGGGTAAAGAACTTTAGTGATGTTACCTGCATCGATTAGCGAGTGTTGCGCTTCGAAGTAATCACCGTTGTTAAAGCTTGCTAGCGAGAATGGTGCGATTGCCTGACATTCCCAAAGACGCAGCGGGTAAACCGTGTTTGACTCGTAACCTACGATAGGTAGATCCCAAGGCATTGCTTTTACTTCCATACCTGGAACCCAAGTACGAACTTCTTTACCGTCAACGAATTCAACGTCTACATGACCGTAAAAACCAATGTGTTGTGCTAGTTCTGGACGAGCTACTTCCCATGGGTAACCTTCAACACCACGCCATGCGTCAGGTGCTTCTTGTTGACGACCGTCTTGGAAAGATTGTTTGAATAGACCGTACTCGTAGTGAAGACCGTAGCCTACTGTTGGGTATTCTTGAGCGGCACAAGAATCCATGAAACAAGCAGCTAGACGACCAAGACCACCATTACCTAGTGATGGGTCGCGTTCTTCTTCTAGAAGGTCAGTTAGGTTTTGACCTAGCTCTTCCATTGCATGAGTGATCTGTTCGTAAAGACCCATGCTGATCAGGTTGTTACCTGTTAGACGACCAATCAAAAACTCTAGTGATAGGTAGTTAACGCTCTTAGCGTTCTTAATTTTTTCATCATTTTCAGTTTCTAGCAGGTCAAAAGTCGTTAGCTCTGCAAGAGCACGACCCATTGCTAGATACCATGAACGGCTGTCTGCTGTTTCAACGGTTGTTGCGTAGGTTGCAGATAAATGTTTCTTAACACTCTCTTGGAATGACACTTTATCGAAAGTTTTTTGCTGAGTTGGTTTCATTTCAGAAATCTCGCTTTTAATAGTTCTAATTCATCTGTGACATATCGTGCATGGTCACCATAAACTAAACATCCTCCCGCTAATGCAACTGACTAGGAGTAGATGGGAGGGCGTAGGGGGCGTACCGACTTAGGGTTAGTGATCTGACTCTCATGTTCTGACTGAGAACAAAAACTTGGAGTGACTAAGATCACAAGCTCCCGTTCGATAACTTAACTTCAATTGATGTGACTTTTATTTAACCAGATTAAAGTCATTGTCAAATCTGATATTCAGATCACGAAAATAATTTCCAACTCTCATCTTTTGCATAGATTCCCGTGTAGGGATGAACGAAGTCACATTCACAAACCAACCCGCAACGTGAGCAAAGTCTCAAATAAAGGGCGTAGACACCCAAAAACATGCAGGAGTGCAAGGTTTCTGAGGAGGATCGTAGTCGGTAACGTTTGGCTTCACGTAATATGAGTAAAGACTTAAGTAATTAGGCTCATGTCATTGGAGTGCACTCAACGATAGATTGGGATATTCCAGAACATAGCCACGGAATAGGTGTAAAACTTCGATATGTGGATCCCTTCGAAACTGACTCGTCCCGGCCGCTTACATAATGCAATCCTACGACCTAGGGTTCTCGATCTGCTTCACAATGCAGATTGCTATAAGCTTGTGTTGTTCCGCTCTCCAGCGGGCTACGGCAAAACCACCATGGCTGCACAATGGTTGGTAGATAAACCCAATGTGGGTTGGTACAGCATTGATGATAGCGACAACGATGCCTTCCGCTTTATCAACTACCTACTTCAATCACTTAATAAAGCGACTCAAAATGCCTGTCCGAATGCCCAAAAGCTGGCAGAAAAACGACAGTTTTCATCGCTGCATTCTTTATTAAGTGAAGTATTTGCCGAGATGTCGGAATTCCATCACGAGTGTTTTCTGGTGTTGGATGACTATCACTTGGTCAACAATGACGACATCCACGAAGCCATGCGCTTCTTCCTCAAACACATGCCCGATAACCTAACGTTGGTTGTCACCAGTCGTGGTACGCCACCACTTGGTACAGCAAACCTGCGCGTTCGTGACTTAATGATCGAATTAGGTAATGACTCGTTGGCGTTTGATACCGAAGAAACCACACGCTTTTTCAACCAACGCGTAGCCGACGGCATTGATGACACCACGGCAGATAGCATTTGTAGTTATGTAGAAGGTTGGCCTTCTGCACTACAACTTATCGCGCTACAAGCACAACACCAAAAACGCACTCTTGCACAGTCCGCAGAGTCATTCTCTCACTTTAACCATGCCCACCTTTGGGATTACTTGGTTGAAGAAGTATTCGATCTACTGGATAAAGAAACCCGACAGTTCTTAATGCAGTGTTCAGTACTTGATCATTTCAATGACGAATTAGTCTGCGCGCTTACACAGCGTGAAGACGCACTGGGTATGATCGAATCACTCAACCGATTTGGCTTATTCATCTACCCGCTTGAAGGCGAGAAAAACTGGTACCGATTCCACAATCTATTTGGTGAATTCCTCGCACATGAGCGCCAAGCTCGAATTCCTCAGCAAGAAGCAGAACTGCATCGAAGTGCTGCAAAAGCGTGGATCAAGCAAAACACACCACACCAAGCACTACGTCACGCACAGCGCGCTGAAGATCCAGAACTGATCATTCAAATCCTGACTGAGCACGGTTGGCCGATGTTCAACCAAGGTGAGCTGTCGTCACTAGAGATGGCGATCAAGCAACTGACTACCGACCAACTTTACAGTGAGCCAAAGCTTTCGATGTTGCGTGCTTGGCTTGCACAAAGTCAGCACCGTTATGACCAAGTGGGTACTTTGTTGGAAGAGGCTGAGACTCAATATCAAGCTCGAAACATTGAACTCGATACTCAGCAGCAAGGCCAATACAACGCCTTACGCGCACAAGTTGCCATCAACAGCAATGAGCCTGAGAAAGCATTGGAATTGGCTGAGCTTTCGTTGAGTCAGTTGAACACCACCGTTTATCGTAGCCGCATTGTCGCAACCTCGGTTGTAGGCGAAGTGAATCACGTAATGGGTAACCTAAGCCGTGCGCTACCGATGATGCAACAAACAGAAAAACTGGCACGTCAGTATCAGGTTTACCATCAGGCCCTGTGGGCGATTCTGCAACAAAGCGAAATCTTGATTGCTCAAGGTTATGTTCAAGCTGCATTTGAGCTACAAGACAGTGCATTCAAATTGATTGAAGAACATCAGCTGCAATACGTACCTCTGCACGAATTCTTGCTGCGTGTTCGCGCTCAGATCTTCTGGTGTTGGAACCGACTAGATGAAGCGGAAGAGTGTTGCTACAAAGGCTTAGATATCCTTGGTCACCACTCTCCGAGTAAACACCTGCACAGCTATTCTATGTTGGCTCGTATTTCATTGAGCCGTGGTGAGATTGATAAAGCGTCGAAATTTATCGACCAGATTCAGCACCTATTGCGTCAATCGACTTACCACGTAGATTGGACGGCAAATGCTTCTCTTTCTTTGATTCTGTTCTGGCAAGTAAAAGGCGATAAAGAAGCTATCCGTGATTGGCTGAGTGTGGCTGTTCGACCTGAATCGGCAAGTAACCACTTCTGCCAACTTCAGTGGCGAAACATCGTTCGTGCTCACATCATCCTTGAGCAGTATGAAGACGCAGAAGAAGCGCTAACTTTCCTTAAGAGTGAAGCCCAGCGTTCGCACCTGATTACAGACACCAACCGCAACTTGATCGTTGAAGCCGTGTTACGTACACAAATTAACGATGAAGACAGCGCACGAGTACTGCTTGAAGAAGCGCTTCATATGACTAACCAAACCGGTATGGTCGGTAACTTCTTAGTCGACGGTGGGACTATCGGGCATATCTTGGATAAGTTGAGCAACAAGCCTGGCTTAGGTGATTTAGAACGTCACCGCGCGCAACAAATCATGAAGGATATCTCCACGACCCAACGCAGTCGTTCGGTGCATTTCGATGAAGACTTTGTTGAGAACTTGGTTAATCACCCGAATATCCCTGAGCTGGTGCGCACTAGCCCACTCACTCAGCGTGAATGGCAAGTGCTTGGTCTGATCTATTCAGGATTCAGTAATGAGCAGATCGCTCAAGAACTCGATGTAGCGGGTACCACGATCAAGACTCACATCCGTAACCTTTACCAAAAACTCAATATTGCTAACCGTAAAGAAGCAATCAGCACAGCGGAAAACTTGCTGCAGTTGATGGGGTACTAAAACGGATTCGAGATTGATTCGAGAAAACATAAGCTAGTCACCGATGGTGGCTGGCTTTTTTTTCATCTGAAGTTTAGAACCTAAAAATGTAGGAATGGGAAAAGTAAAAAGACGATCACCAAACGACAGGCAAAAAAATAGCCAACCGCAATAATCGCGATTGGCTCTATATATTTGTGAACAAATCATAGGTTCACTAACAACGTCAGTTGGCTAGGTGACCCTCGGCTTAAGAAGGGTCAATGTATATAATGCAGTTAGCGTGCCAACTTTTATTCGACGTTTTATAAGCCCTGCATCGCATAAAAACCATGAATTTGTCATGCGAATTGCAAAGTGCATTTGCATAATGCAACCAAGATGCAATATCGATAAGAGATCAGTTTCATCGCTGCTCTTAATGACAAATCACTAAGTGGTTGTTATCTAAATGTTAGGCAAATATTCACTTCAACTTATTGCCTTACAATTAATAGAGTAATAAAAGCCCTTCCCCAAAAGCATATTCATACTTTTTTTACACTAAAGTTTGTATACTGCACAAAATCATCCTCAACTCTATGAAGCAATGAACTACTTAAGTACTTTTTTCAAAGGCATGGCTATGGGCGCAGCAGACGTTGTTCCTGGCGTGTCGGGCGGAACCATCGCATTCATCACTGGTATCTACGATACGCTACTAGAAAGCATTCGCAGAATTAACCCTAGCGTACTTGGCTTATGGAAACGCGAAGGCTTCAAAGCCGCGTTTAATCACATCAATGGTTTCTTCCTAATTTCACTGTTCGCGGGCGTATTCACGAGCATTGCGACATTCGCAAAATTGATTTCTTGGTTATTAGTCACCCACCCTGTTCCACTGTGGTCTTTCTTCTTCGGCCTGATCTTGGTCTCGGTTTTCCATATTCTTAAGCAAGTAGAGAAACGCGATATGATTCGCTTCGTGTTTTTGCTGCTTGGCGTTGCTTTCGCTTATAGCATTACCGTGCTTAAACCGCTGCAAATGGAACCAACCAGCATCAACGTATTGATTGCGGGTGCGATTGCTATCTGCGCGATGATTTTACCCGGTATTTCAGGCAGCTTTATTCTGCTCCTGATTGGCATGTATGGCCCCGTGCTTGGCGCCGTTAAATCATTTCAAGTCGATGTACTTGCGCTATTCCTTGCGGGCTGTGTGATCGGACTGCTGACTTTCTCACATGTACTGTCTTGGCTATTGCGTTCATTCCGCGACTTCACATTGGTATTCTTAACCGGTTTGATGATCGGTACGCTGCCTAAGATCTGGCCTTGGAAAGAGACCATCAGCTGGCGCACAAACTCAAAAGGTGAACAAGTTCCTCTGATTCAAGAAAACCTATCACCGTTTGATTTTGAAGCGGTAACTTCTCAGCCTTCTCAGCTGGTAATGGCTATTGTGATGATGTTTGTTGCGATTGCATTGGTTCTAGGACTAGAGAAGTTTGCAGAGCGCAACGCTGACTAATCATTCAGCCTACTTCTGGAAAGCGTTTAGAACGGATAATGCTTAGAAATACTAAGCTCACCTATCTATTAAACAGACAAAAGCGAAGCCAATGGCTTCGCTTTTTTAGTTCTACCATACGCACAAAATTGCTTTTTGATACAAGCACGTATTGAGGGGTGTGATAACATCGCCGCTCTTATAAAATTAAATGAGAACACGACATGCACTCTGCATTAAAGGTTGCTGCTGTTGGGATCGCTCTCGTGGCAGGCTTTTATGGGCCGCAAGCAATTCAGCAGTTTAAATCAGCGATGGAGCACTCAACTGCCGACGTCAACTTAGATGACTACTGCATGCTTTCAACAACATGGTGTGAGCAAGACAGCGTTGCTATGACCCTTGAGCATGAAACAGCTCAACCTCTAGTCCCAACAAAAATCAAAGTGGTGTGGGAAGGCGCGGCCTCTGAAACCTTGATGCTATCGCTGACCGGTTTAGAGATGGAAATGGGCTCAGCACGTTTCCAATTAAAAAATACTGGTAACAACATCTATGAAGGTGATGTCATTTTACCCGTGTGTACCATGGATCACATGACTTGGCTTGGTGAGCTCACCGATGGTGTTGAAACCGTAAAACCTGCAATAAGGATGGCAAGATGAGTAGAAATTGGTCGTTAGCATTGGTTGTCGCTTTTGTACTTGGCTTTGGTGTCAAAAGCTATCTTGATGGGCAAAACGAAGTTCAAGAACAACACGCTGCAAAACAAGAGTTCTCCGCAACGACTCTTTTCGGCAAAGACAACCAACCAACGGAAATCTTTGACCAAACCGATGACAGAATTCGTATCGTTTACTTCGGTTTCACACGCTGCCCAGATGTGTGCCCCACTTCTTTGGCTATGTTGGCCGGAGCACTTAACCAAGTCTCTGATGAAGCAAAAGCCAAGATTCGCCCGATGTTTGTCTCTCTCGACCCTGAGCGTGATGCAGCAGAAGCCTCATACGAATACGCACAATACTTCCACCCAATGATGGAAGGATTAAGTGGTCCTTTGGATGTGACAACCACGCTTGCACACAACTACGGTGTTATTTTCAGAAAGACCAAGCTGGAAGGTTCAGAGTTGGAATACACCCTTGACCACAGCTCATATTTTTATTTTTTAAAGCCCGACGGTACCTTGATTACCAAAGTGCCGCACACGTTGACGCCAGCGCCAATTGTTGAGGCTATCAACAAGCTGACGCAGTAAAACGTAAAAATAAAGAACTTACTCAATAAAGTTCAAGAAAAGTCAGGTCCCAGACCAAAAACATAAAAATTAAGGACAACAACATGAAGTTAAAAGCACTTGCTCTAGCAGGCTTATTGCTCACCCCTTTTGCTCAGGCTAGTAGCGATATTATGGTTCATGACGCGTACGCTCGTGCAACCCCGCCTTCAGCAGTGAACAGCGCGGTGTTCACGACTCTGATGAACCACAGCGATAAAGATCGCGCTATTGTTTCTGCAACAACACCTGCAGCAGGTAAAGTAGAACTTCATGATGTAATCATGGATGGCGATGTTATGAAAATGCGCCAAGTTCAACAAATCACAATCCCTGCAAATGGTGAAGCGGTACTAAAGCCAGGTAGCCTACACATCATGTTGTTCGACCTAAAAAGTAGCCTAAAAGAAGGTGAGCAAATCGAGATGATACTGACCTTTGCCAATGGTGAAACACAGACCTTCGACGCACCAGTGAAGAAAGTGATGAGCGGCATGAAAAAGATGAATCACGACCATCATTAATCGTATTCACAATTGATAAAATAATTTAAGCCACGATGACTTCTCGCCATCGTGGCTTTTTGTTAAACTGAGCGCGCTTTTTATTCAAAGCCTGAACACATTAATAAACCAAGGAGAATAGAAGATGATTGTAATGAAAACACTAAAACTGGCAGTAAAAGTAACGCGTTAATTTGTTTGGTTAATCAAACTTTAATCTCGAACTACCAACATTAAGCCATCAGCTGGCTACCGCACACTTTTACCCGGTTTACTGTTGATCGTAAGTGATCAATATCTGCATGCCTGTAAAGCATGACTCAAATCCGGGGTCCTATCGATTTTGAATTCGACCCAAGCTCAAACATTTTTGACGTCTCGACGCTTTTTGAACTGACCAACGCTTTTCGATCTCATCGACAACCTGAGATCTTACAAGACGTTAATGCTCTCATAAGACTTTAATGCACTGATAAGACTTTAATGCTCTCACAAGAAAAGAAAGCTCGCACGTCTGGGTAAATAGACATGAATTCACAAAACGCATTTTCTCATCCAATGTCACTTCAACAACTTGGATGGCAACCTGTATTCCAACAACAACTGACACTCGAAGACTATGATCACTCCGTCATTGCTCGTATCGTCGCACATCACCGCAATGGCTATACATTAGCGTCAGAGCAAGGTGAAATTGTTCTACCCATCCACCAAAACCAACCGGCAATGACCGTTGGCGACTGGGTAATATTGAACTCTGAACTGCAATTCGATCGCTTACTAGAACGCCAATCGCTCTTTAGCCGAAAAGCTGCGGGCAGTCGTGTGGCTGAACAATATATTTCAGCCAATATCGACACAGTGTTTATCGTGGTTTCATTGAACAACGACTTTAATCTGAGTCGCATTGAACGCTACCTGGCACTCGCAAATGAAGCACAAGTTGAAGCGGTTATCGTCCTGACGAAGAAAGACTTGTGTGACGACTACGAAGACAAAGTACAACAGGTACAAAGCTTAGACCCGATGCTGATGATCGAAGCGGTCAACAGCCTAGATCAAGACTCAACCCAAGTACTTTCACCTTGGTGTAAAATCGGCAAGACCGTCGCGCTAATGGGCTCTTCTGGTGTGGGTAAGTCGACTTTGGTTAACTCATTGCTAGGTGAAGCATCGCAGGCAACTGGTGGTATTCGTGAAGACGACAGTAAAGGTCGTCATACAACCACATCACGATCACTCCACTTGCTCGCATCAGGTGGCTTGCTTCTCGACACTCCAGGAATGCGAGAGCTCCAACTTGCAGACTGCGCTGAAGGCGTGAGTGAAACTTTTTCAGACGTCGAAGAGTTAGCAATGCACTGCCGCTTTTCTGATTGCAGCCATGAGTCAGAACCAGGATGCACAATACGCAAGGCCATTGAAAGCGGTGAGCTTTCTGAAAGACGATTCTCTAACTATGAGAAGTTACTCAGAGAGCAAGCAAGAAATGGAGCCTCATTGGCAGAGCAGAGAGCGAACAGTAAACAGCTTTCTAAAATGTACAAAACCGTGCAGTCAGAGAGCCGTAATATCAAGAAATCGTCTAAATAGCCGATTATTGGATTAGGTTTACAACACGTAAATAAGCCCCATGTCCCTATCGCGTATTAGCTCATTAATTCCTGAGCTCTTTAATGCATTGGGCTGGGGCTTTTTTGTATCAGCGAGGCTTCTTTGTATTAACAGGTCTTCTTTATATCAACAGGAACCCAATGGGATCATTTCTGCACACAATGATCTTGCTAATCGACTCTGACGGCACCAGAACCAGAACATTGACCCGAATGAGTATTATCATGCAGATTTATATCTCAACAAGAGTACAAAAATTTAACATTTAGCTCTAAAAACACCACGTAGCGCAAACAATCACCCTAAAAGTAAACTATTCCTAGACACCCTCTTAGATCCCGCTAATATGACCGCCCATTCCACTAGTGTATAGTTGGATTTGGTACAACTTTATAAAAAATACATCACTATAATAAATTAACAATTGCAGGTATTTTATGCAAAATCACAACATGCTCGCCCGCATCGCTCGTGGAAATCTCGTTCTACAGATCCTTGCTGGTATTGTTTTCGGTGTCGTTCTCGCCATGGTTTCTCCTTCAGCAGCTCAAGATGCAGGCCTATTAGGTAGTCTGTTTGTTGGTGCTCTGAAAGCTGTTGCCCCAATTTTAGTATTCATTCTTGTTGCAGCTTCTATCGCAAACCAAAAGAAAGGTCAGCATACTCATATGCGTCCAATCATTGTGCTTTACCTGATTGGTACGTTCTCTGCAGCACTGACTGCTGTAGTACTGAGCTTCATGTTCCCAACCACTTTGACACTGGTTGCTGGCGCTGAAGGTGCTAACCCTCCTCAAGGTATTGCAGAAGTTCTTCATACGCTTCTATTCAAGCTTGTAGATAACCCAGTTAGCGCACTAATGAACGCGAACTACATCGGTATTCTTGCTTGGGCAATCGGTCTTGGTCTTGCACTGCACCACGCATCTGCAACAACCAAAGCGGTTTTCGAAGACCTTAGCCACAGTGTTTCACACATTGTTCGCTTCATTATTCGTCTTGCGCCATTCGGTATCTTCGGCCTTGTTTCGACTACATTCGCAACAACGGGCTTCGATGCACTAGCAAGCTACGGTCAACTGCTAGCGGTTCTACTAAGCTCAATGCTGATCATTGCTCTTGTCGTTAACCCACTGCTTGTCTTTGTAAAGACAAAACAGAACCCATACCCACTTGTACTGCAATGTATTCGTGAATCTGGTGTAACGGCATTCTTCACTCGTTCAAGCGCTGCAAACATCCCAGTGAACATGAACCTTTGTAAGAAGCTAGAGCTAGATGAAGATACTTACTCTGTATCAATCCCTCTAGGCGCAACCATCAACATGGCGGGTGCTGCAATCACCATCACTGTGTTAACGCTTGCAGCTGTACACACAATGGGTATTGAGATTGATATCTTCACTGCGATTCTACTAAGCCTTGTTGCTGCAATTTCAGCATGTGGCGCATCAGGCGTTGCCGGTGGTTCACTGCTACTGATTCCTCTAGCTTGTGGCCTATTCGGTATCTCAAACGATGTAGCGATGCAGGTTGTAGCGGTTGGTTTCATCATTGGTGTGATTCAAGATTCTGCTGAAACAGCGCTTAACAGCTCAACTGACGTAGTGTTCACTGCGGCTGTATGTAAAGCTGAGCAAAACAAAGCTTAACAGCTCTTGGTATTAGGCTTTAGCTCTAAGCTCTAAGCTCTAAGCTCTAAGCTCTAAGCTCTAAAAGCAAATAGCACACAAATAAAAAGGGAAGCATTCGCTTCCCTTTTTTGTTGTCTTGGTTTTCTAGATTACGGTTAGAAGCTATATAGATTTATAGATTTATAGCTTCAGTCATTTTTGTCTAACTCATCAAAGCTAACCAACACGTTTTAGTGGTTGCTTTTCCAGCTTGGATCCAAGGCTGCCTGACTGAAGTCTAGAGGGTCACTATTTGGGGTCGCTTGTCTCTCTGTTGATGCTTGCTCGGAATTAGGTTGTTGGCTGTAATCAACATTCGTATCTTGAGCACTCGCCGTTTGAGTATCTAGATGGCTCGCATCTACTTTTAATGCCTCACCTTCTTCATCAGACGCTTCTTTCACTTTCTTAGGGATCGGTATATTGCGCTTGTAGAGCTTATTGAGCGCTTTAATGATTGAATGCTTAGTGATCGCTTCTTGAGTCAACTTAGTCATGATCGGCTTAGTCAGAGCTTGTAAGCCCACGACGGCATCGACACCCAGTTCACCACCAACTTTATCCCGCAAATGCTTCGCTTCTGAGTAGCCAAAATGAGCAGACAAAAATAGCCAGATATAAGCAATCGCGTTGCCGTGTTCACCATGGTCAATCCAAGCTTCGCCAGCTCTAAACATGGCTTCTGCACTGTTCTTTTCTGCGGCAGTTTCAAACCAGTACACCGCTTCGCCGTGATTCGGTTCAACACCAACACCGTTCAAATAGCTCATACCCAGTTTGATCTTGCCGTCTAGGTTGTTTTTTTCAGCGGCCTTTTGGTACCACTCGACAGAGCTTTCAGCCGAGTAATCTGGATTCTCTTTATCTAGACACCAGTCACCGATAAACAGCATCGCTTCGGTATTACCACCAGCCGCAGACTCTTCAATATAGGTATAACCCTTAGGGATGTTCTTATCGGTTCCACGACCAAAGACGAGCGCTTTGCCCATCTCGAATTTCGCCGATACGTCATTGTCTAAAGCAGAGATTGCTAGCTGCCAAAAGTTGGCTTTCTCTCTTAAAATGAGGTCTTCTTTACGCTTCATGCTTAGGCGCACAATGCCGTACATGCCATTGATATTATCGAGTTGCGCCGCTTTGTCGTACCAATACAGAGCTTCCTTTATATTGTTACGTTCAGCTTCTTTTGCCAAATACAGAATCGACGGTACATGACCGGTTTCGGCTTTGAAGTGACGCTCTTTTTGCTCTTGTATGCGCGCTTTTTCAATCGCTTTTCGGTAAGCGACAGCACGAGCCTTACGTTCTTGTTCCAAGCGCTGCTTTCTTAGCGATAAAGAGATCAGCCACACGGCGACAAGTATTAACGAAAGAGCCGTCGCACCAATTGCGATTCCCATTGTACTCATAAAATATTTAACCTAACTCGGCAGATACAAGACTCGACGTTGAGAGTGTGTTCTACCCATAGTGAATGTTATGTTTCGAATTACAGGGAAAAGTGCAGTTACTGGCACGTTCCGCCTTAAAATGAACTTAGTTCAGTATCTCAGGATTACATTGCGATAAGAAGCCTAGGAGGTTCAATCCGTATGCAGTCCATAGACGATGTGATCTTGCTTCAATATAGATAAATTATGAAGGCTGCCTTTCATCAGGAAAGTCCTAAAGCTTGGTGACGAAATTGATGTTTTTCCCATCAACAATTTCGTGCAACTGCCGTACAACTCTCTTACAGGAATAGCTCTATACCTAGGTCAATTGACCGTATATGTAAGCCAACTCGGCAACCGTCTTCGCTGAGAATTTCTTCATCAAGCTTGCTCGGTGTACTTCCACTGTTCTCATGGCAATGCACAATTCATCGGCTATTTTCTGGTTACGCTTACCGTCGATAATTTGTTTGAGGATGTCTATCTCACGCTCGGTTAACGACGCGTACGCTTGGCGATACACATTCATGTGTAAGTGCTTTTCTGAAGCGTCCAAACCTTGCTTGATCGCCTCAGCTAACTCATTGCCTTTAACTGGCTTTTGAAAGAAATTCACCGCGCCGGCTTGTAAGGCTTCAACCGCCATTGGCACATCACCGTGCCCCGTCAGGTAAATCACCGACAGTGGGCTCTGCGCTTTTACCATCAACTCATGAACTTGCTGCCCTCTCATCTCTGGCATTCGGCTGTCTAAAACCACACAACCCGGCGCACTCAAGTCCACTGAGTCTAAAAAACTGGGGCCATCTTCAAAAGCTGACACAGTGAAATCATGCTCTTCTAATAAGAACACCAACGAATCGCGCATCGACTCATCGTCATCAACCACATAGACAGGGAGCCTTTGATGAAGTTCAGACATAACAAGATTCCTTATGAATCATTTGAAAGAGAGAAAGGCAGTGTCACCGCAACATGACATCCATGTGGGGTGAGTGACGTGATCGTCATTTGACCACTGTGATCTTCAATAACATCTTGGCAAATCGCGAGCCCAAGCCCCAAGCCATTTTCTTTGCTGCTCACAAAGGCTTGAGTCACTTCTTGTTCAGTGAAATCTAAACCGGTGCCGTTATCGATAATCGACAACATTATTTTATCCGGTTGATACTCGGTAATCACTTTAATTGTCGATGGTTCGTTGTTTTTGTTACCAATATCAGACGTAGCGCTTTGTTCGCGATGCATCTGAGCATTACACGCATCAGTCGCATTGTTGATCAAATTTACAACCACCTGCTGCAATCCGACGGGGTCAACATGTAGCGTGATAGGTTTACCCACGACATAACGTTCAATGGTTATCTTGTGTTTCTGTAATCGAAATTGCAGTAGCTCGATGGTATCTGTAAGAAGAGCTTCTATATCAGTTTGAGATTTATCTGATGAGCGTTTTTTGATCATGTTTCTTAAGCGCTGGATGATCGCATCAGCACGGTCCACTTGCGACTGGATCTTCTCAAATACAGGCTCTATGTCAGTCAGCGGTTTGTTCTTCGAAATCCGCAGTAAACCACCTTCGCTATAATTCCGAATAGCTGCCAAAGGCTGATTAATCTCGTGTGCCAAGCTACTTCCCAGTTCACCAACTACCGCGATTCGTTGTGAGTGCTCTAGCTGTTCACTCTTACTTTTCAGCTTATAAAGCGTCGCTTCTAGTTGCTTTTTGCTGCGACTGAATTTGTATTCTAGCCAGAAGTGGTAAGCATTCAGAGACACGACAAGAATAAAGAACGCCCATGCCCACTGTTGATTGTACTTGAGCCAGATTAACGCTTCTTTCCACCAAGGTTGTTGCAGTGGATGCATGTCGAGTTGTTGATATAGCTTGTCGATCGCCAGCAAGCTTGTCGGTGACGTCCAACCCGATGCATTCGCTGCAATGGCCGGTGCGCTGCTCTTAGGCATCGCAAATAATACCTGACTCATCTGTTTGGCCAGTGCCGAAGAAGCCCGCTCTGTTTTGGCGAACGACCAGTTGGGGTACAACGGCGTAGACACTTGGCATCGGAATCCTTCTGGCGCTTGATTCTCGATAATTCGATATTGCCCCGCCACCAGCAAACCTTCACTGATCATGTTCTCAACTAAACAGCTTGGTACGACAGCCGCTTCAATGTGCCCTTCACGTAGTTGATACAAGCTGGCGTCGATCGGGAAACCTAAAAATTGGGTGTTAGAGAAAAAGTGGTTGGGATTAAGCCCTTGTTGCATCACTTGGTAACGCATAGTGAGGTAACCGCCAAACGCATTTTCAGAGACAGCAGCAATCGGCTTTCCACTAAGTTGCTCAAACGAGATATACGGTGACATTCTTCTGACCACTAATGCAGAACCGATACTGCGCGTGCTGCTCACACCTTGATCGTCGTAATTGTGACTGGTCATGGTCGCCATCCAAGAGAGCGCGTATTGACGTCCTAAACGCACTGCTTGGCCGGGATTGGTGACAACAAAATCGACCGTGACATCTTTCACCGCTTCCGCCATCTCTTCTAAGTTGAAAGGCTTGAGAACAAAGTGTTTGCCGGGAATGCGCTCCGACAACCAATCCATCGTCGGCTGCCAACGCTGCTGCGCGGAAAGCTTGCCTCGAATAGCCAGCACACCGACCTCAATCACCTGTTCCGACTCAACAGTGTTTGATGTTGTAATCTCTTGCTCCGCTTGAGCGGCTAAACAGATTCCTGCAGTTAGACTCAACCAACAAAGGCTAACGATTGATATTAGGTTTCGGACTGTCACTAAAATCTCTTTCTCCACACTGATGGCATGTTCACACTCGAATAACGCATTGACGACACGTTAAATAGAGCCTTTAAACAAAGCATAACAGCTAGATTGGTAAAACCACATTTGTTCTAGATCAACTTTGATCTGGGTATGTGGAAATCCACAATACCCCGCGTACGCCCAAAATCTGACAATGAGCCCAACAGATAGAATACCCATTTATAGGTACCAACATGGACTCATTGAAAAGACGGTTTCTCAGCCAATTCGGCAAGGTTTCCGCTGGTGCTGCGCTCATTCCCATCACCGGAATCAACACCGTAGTCGCAAGCACAGCCATTCGCAATAACAACCAACCTGACCGCAAAGGCGAAGTAGGTAAACGCTACGCCATGGCGGTTGATTTACGTAAATGCGTTGGCTGTCAGGCGTGCACCGTTGGCTGTAGCGTTGAAAACCAAGCGCCAGTTGGCCAGTTCAGAACCACCGTAAAACAGTATGAAGTCTCCCTTGATGATGGTTCGACTACTCAACAAGAGGTGAAGTCATTCATGTTGCCTCGTCTGTGTAACCACTGCGACGATGCTCCGTGCATTAAGGTTTGTCCTGTTCAAGCGACCTTCCAACGTGAAGACGGCATTGTAATGGTCGACAACGAACGCTGCGTAGCCTGTGCTTACTGTGTTCAAGCTTGCCCTTACGACGCTCGATTCATCAGCAACGACACCCTTACCGCAGACAAATGCACCTTCTGTGCACACCGCCTTGAAGACGGTTTACTGCCCGCTTGTGTCGAAACCTGTGTTGGTGGAGCTCGTGTGATTGGTGACCTCAAAGACCCAAACAGCGAAATTAACCGCCTGCTCAATGAAAACCAAGGCGACATAAAAGTGCTTAAACCAGAGCAGAATACCAACCCACATGTTTTCTATATCGGCATGAATGAGCGATTCGTTAGCCACATTGAAGGCCAACCTGCGATTTATGATCCAGCCGCCATCGATAACTCATCCTCTAGCAAACAAGAATTGGCAATCGCGACACAAGGCAAACAAGGAGAGACAGCATGAATATCACTGAGGTGTTAGTTCCCGCTCAAGAGATCGCTTGGCTACCGTGGGCGGTTCAATATTTCTTCTACATTGGTTCGGCTTACGCGGCTGCGATTCTGTTTTTGATTGCCCTGATATTTAAAAATTCAACCAGTCATCAATTTCGTGCAGCCCTTGTGCTTGTGATGGCAATCGGCGCGATTGTTGGGCCATTAGCCCTCACTGGAGACTTACACCAACCGGGACGTGCGTGGCACTTCTATGCTCACATCACACCTTGGTCATGGATGTCATTGGGCTCTCTGTTTCTACCTTTGTTCTCTGGTCTGGCTGTCGCAACCGCATGGGTTTACCTGCGTGATGACATCGCACAACTGAAAGAGAGTGAAAACCCACTTCTAAAACGTTTGGCTTGGCTGACGCTAGGTCAATGGCAAATATCGTCAAAGCTGATGATTGCGCTCGCTGCTGTGACGGCTATTTCGGGCCTATGCATCGCGCTTTACACAGGCGCAGAGATTGCGATTTTGGCGAGCCGACCGCTTTGGCATCAACCGGCTTCTCCGCTGCTTTGGTTCACGACCGCATTCTTTGCTGCAACGGGTTTAACGCTGTTGATTTGGGCTCTACTGCCTTCAAGCAAGCCAAGCTTAAAACCAACAGACCTCGCTCTAGTACAAAGAACCATTACCTTAACGGGTGGCCTTGCCATCATTCTTACGTCGATTTGGGCATCTAACCATGGTCACTTCAGCCTGTATGAGAACGACGCTTGGGGCATCAATTTAGGCATCATGACCACCAGCATTTTGGTATGCATGATCTTGGTTCTTCCGCTGCAACGCCTATCGCAAAGTAAGCTAGGAATTATCTGTGTTGCGCTTGCGACCATTATTTCAGCATGGGCGGTACGTTGGGTCACCATGATGGAAGTTCAAACCATTCCTCGTTTTGATGTGGGTCCATTCCCTTATGAACTGCCGATGGGTAGTGCAGGATTACTCGGCATCGTTGGCATGTGTGGCCTGTGGCTTGCGCTTGCGTTGTTTGCTTCTGAAATCGTGTCTGCTGGATCGACAAGAGCAACTGGCTCTGCACCAAAGACAACATCGAATACAAACCAAAATACATCGTCACCACTTAACCGCTCACATAGCTTGTAGTCTGAGGAATCATCATGGATAACAAACGTCGTCAATTTTTGAAAACAGGCCTTGCTGCCGGTGGTGTTGGAGCTTTTGCTGCAGGTTATGCGACAACCACAAAGCACATGGTTCACGGTGCTATCGATGGCACCGCAGGTAAGAAAACCAATCACATTCATCACGGTAATTCGTTAGAGACGGAATACAGTGTCGATGAGCAAGGTAAGATCTCGCCGAATCCAAACCAACGCGTTGCACCATCAATGTGTTTTGGTTGCTGGACACTGTGTGGATTGCGTGTACGTATCGATAATCGCAATGATGAGATCTTGCGTATCTCGGGCAACCCGTATCACCCGCTATCAAGTGACCAACAGATCCCATTCAAAACACCGGTAAAAGACGCCTACATTGGCTTGTCTGGTGAATCAGGCATCAATAACCGTTCGACAGCCTGCGCCCGTGGCAACGGCATGTTAGAGATTCAAAACAGCCCATACCGAATCACTCAACCATTAAAACGTGTTGGTAAACGTGGTGAAGGCAAGTGGGAACCGATCAGCTACGAACAGCTTATCTCTGAGATCACCGAAGGTGGTGACTTGTTCGGTGAAGGCGAAGTTGAAGGCTTACGATCGATTCGCGACATCGAAACACCACTCGATCCGAACAACCCTGAATACGGACCAAAAGCCAACCAACTGCTTGTGACTAATGCCGGTAATGAAGGCCGTGACGACATCTTGAAGCGCTTTGCATTTAACAGCTACGGCACTCGTAACTTTGGTCACCATGGATCTTACTGTGGCTACGCGTTCCGCGCAGGTTCAGGCGCGATCATGAACGATCTAGACAAGTTCTCGCACTTAAAGCCCGACTTCAACAACGCAGAGTTCATTCTTTTCATCGGTATGTCTCCAGCTCAAGCGGGTAACCCGTTTAAGCGCCAAGCAAGACAGCTGGCTGAAGCTCGTACCAACGGAAAACTGAGCTACACCATAGTGACTCCGAGCCTTCCTGCAGGATCTTCAAGCCTTGCTGCGGGCGATCGAAACAACTGGCTACCGATCAAACCGGGCACCGATTCAGCATTAGTGCTGGGTATGATCCAATGGATCATCGAGAACCAACGATACAATCACGACTTCTTGTCTCGCCCAAGCGCACAAGCGATGCAAAAAGCAGGCACCACGCATTGGTGTAATGCTTCACACCTTGTGATCAGTGACGAAGCACACCCACAAAACGGGCGCATGCTTCGCGCATCGGATATGGGTTTGCTAGAAACAGGCGAACCGATGTCTGACGATGACGGATTTATCGCACTAGATGTGACAACGTCACTATTGACGTCACATATTCAGGTGAATGAAGCGGCTCTGTTCGTCGATCAAGACGTAGAAATCAATGGTCAGACTGTTCGTGTTAAGTCTTCTCTGCAAAGATTGAAGGAAGAAGCCTTCAAATATGACCTTGCATACTACAGTGAGCAGTGTGAGATCCCGCAGGACCAAATTATTGCGTTGGCAAAACGCTTCACCAGCTACGGGACGAAAGCAGTCGTGGATACTCACGGTGGCAACATGCACACCAACGGCTTCTACAACTCGTTCTCTATTCTGATGCTAAACGCGCTGATCGGTAACATCAACGCGAAAGGTGGCGCGATGGCGAAAGCGGGCGGCTACCCAACTTCGGTTGCAGGTCCACGTTACGACTTTACCAAGTTCAAGGGTAAGACTAAGCCTCAAGGTGTATTCTTGTCCCGCAGCAAGTTCCCGTATCAAAACACCAGCGAATACAAACGTCGCGTTGCCGCAGGTGAGTCACCTTACCCGACACGCGCTCCGTGGTACCCAATCTCTGCGCCGCTGTTAACCGAGCACTTATCAGCTGCGATTGACGGTTACCCTTACCGTGCAAAAGCGTGGATCAACCACATGGCGAACCCACTATATGGTGTCCCAGGCTTAGACAACCTGCTAGGCGAGAAGCTTAAAGATCCCAAACAGCTTGGCTTGATCGTGTCTATCGATGCCTTTATCAATGAAACGACTGCCTTATCGGATTACCTAGTGCCAGACACAGTGACCTACGAGAGCTGGGGCATGGCAACACCTTGGCATGGTGTCGCGACCAAAGCGATCACCGCTCGTTGGCCGATTGTTGAGCCCAAAACTTCCCGCACTCAAGACGGACGTGCCATCAACCTAGAGAACTTCTTTATTGATCTAGCGAAAACGCTTGGCCTAGGTGGCTTCGGCGACAACGTAATCAAAGACAATCAAGGTAACTGGCACGGTATTCATAGCGCTGAAGACTTCTACCTGCGCTCGGCTGCTAACTTAGCGTTCGTAAAAGGTGGCGTGCCGAATGTGGATGCGGAAGATATTGTTTGGTCTGGTCTAGAACGCCTAGTCCCTGTGATGAACAAAACGCTCAAGCCTGAAGAGATGCTCAAAGTAGCGTACATTTTTGCGCGTGGCGGCCGTTTTGAAGACGCAACCAATGCGTATACCAATGAAACCATGAAGTACAAATGGACCAAACCATTGGCTATCTGGAATGAAAAGCTCGGTACTTCTCGCAACACCATCAGTGGCGAGCAATACATGGGTTGCCCTACATGGTATCCACAAAAACTCGCGGACGGAACGCCACTAGCAGAGCAGTTCCCAGCAAAAGAGTGGCCGTTCACCCTAACCAACTTTAAATCCAACATTCACAGTGCGGTCTCTAATTTGTCACCACGCTTGGAATCGATTAAAGGAGTAAACCCTGTTTACATCCACCCGCAAGACGCCTCTTCTGTGGGTATCAAAACCGGTGACGTGTTTGCTATTGAAACACCGAGCTCAACCACACATGCTTTGGCGATGGTGATTGATGGCATCAAACCGGGAACATTAGGCTTTGAACACGGCTTTGGTCATAAAGAACTCGGTGAACGCGCACACTGGATTGGTGACACACAACAACCGGTGAAAATGAAGTCGAACGATGGCGTTAACATCAATGATATAGGCTTGATTGACCCTACGAGAGAAGGCAAAGGCGTGATGTTGGATTGGGTTGTGGGGGCAGCAGCAAGGCAAGCGCTTCCGGCTAAGATCTACAAGGTCTAGCTTAAACTCAGCAAGCTATAACTTAATCACTGATTCAAAACACTTCCTTATCTGATTTGCAGATGAGAACACAACAGGGCAACTTCGTCATTCGAGGTTGCTCTGCTTTTTCGTCCCCTTGATCTAGAAAAGCACCCTATTTGGATAAACGTCCAATCTACATAAAGTACCCAATCTACATAAAGCATCCGCTCTAGATAGAGTAATCAACCCAAAACCATTAGGTAATCTTCATTTCACCACAACTTTTTTAGCCCGCATCCATAAAGCAGCTATGCTTATACAATCGGTGCCATAAAAGAGCCTTAACAAGCAGTTATACCGAGGCGAACATGGCAGTTCCCTTGCACTTCGTTAACGGCAGTTGGATTCGCCTATCGAAATCCACATCAATACCACTATGGTGATTGAGGTTATTAATGTGAGACTTACCTCAAGTTCCCAGTGAATTAATGTGGAAATCCACAATAGCGCGAGCAACCAATTATGTCGAAAATGCGTGCATTACAACCAATAGCGACGCCTCATGATTAAGCTGAACATAAAAACTCAAACTCTAACGCTTTGCATCGCTGCTCTGGGAAGCCTTTCTTTATCCGGTTTTGCACAAGCAGCACCCAATCCAATGCCAGAAGCCGCAGAAACCTGTAGCGGTTGCCACCAAGCCGACGGGAAAGGCATGCCCAACATCGCACCTATGCTTGCAGGGCTCAATGCTGACTACCTAGAACATCAACTAGTCTTATTCTCAAGTGGTGAGCGTCAAAGCACGATCATGAAAGGCATGGCTGATGGTGTGTCTGATCCTGCGATTCGTCGTGAAGTTGCAGAATACTTCGCTTCATTACCTTCATACGACTTCACCGATTTAGAACAACGCGGCTCACAAGCCGATATCGATAACCCGTATCGTAAACTTGTATTCCAAGGTGATTGGGATCGAAACATTCCTGCTTGTGCTACCTGTCATGGACCAAGTGGTATGGGCGTAGACAAATTTCCTCGCCTAGCGAGTCAGCATGCCGACTACATTCAGACTCAGCTCAACGCTTGGAAAAACGGCACTCGTAAGGGTGATGATTTAAACATGATGGGCAATATCGCCGGCAAGTTGACCGACGATGAGATCAAAAACCTCTCTTACTATTTCGCATCTTTCCGATACTAAAGGGCTCGCATGAAAACATTACTTCTAATTACCGCAACCCTTGCCTCTGGAATCGCTTATGCCGAAGGTGAGTTGCCCGATCGCCAAACCGAACTGCCCGCCGTTGAAAAACCACAAGATAATAAATATCTGGTGCCACGCGACTTGGTAGATATTCCTGATGGGGAATTTGGTGACAAAGTAAAACTGGGCTATTCCCTGTTTGTCGATTCACAACAGATGCGTGGTACGTTCGTCGGCAATGAACAAAACTGTGTCAACTGCCACATGCAAGCGGGCATGAAGCCTAACGCTGCCCCTCTTTGGGGTGCGTACATGGCCTACCCTGCGTATCGTTCTAAGAATGACAAGGTAAACAGCTACGCAGAACGTATCCAAGGTTGCTTCACCTACTCAATGAATGGTCTGCCACCGGCTGAGGGTTCAAAAGAGATGGTCGCACTGACGGCGTATTCATACTGGCTGGCGATGGGCGGCATCTTAGACAAGAACGGCATGCAAGATACACCCGTTCCTGAGATTAGCGATGCCGACTTACAAGTCGGTGGTAAAGCGGAAAGCTTCCCTCTCCCTGAAGAGCTGTTAAGCAAATACCCAATCGATGGCCGCAGTAAGTTGGCAGGGCGTGGCTATCCTAAGATTGATAATCCTGAACAAGAGCCATCGATAGCGCGTGGTGAAAAGGTTTACCAAACCAACTGCCAAACCTGTCATGGTCAAAATGGTGAAGGTATTAAAGGGGCTGACGGACGTTCATACTTTCCACCATTGTGGGGCGAAAACACGTATAACTGGGGCGCGGGTATGCACCGGGTGAACACCGCTGCCTATTTCATCTATGAAAACATGCCGCTTGGAAAGAGCCAGCAACTTTCGATTCAAGATGCATGGGATGTGGCTGCATTTGTGAATAGTCATGAACGCCCACAAGATCCTCGATACAAGGGTGATGTTGCTAGCAATGCTAAGCGCTACCACAATCACCAAGGTTACTATGGTAAAGAAGTCGACGGTAATGTTCTGGGTTCAAAAGCCTACCCAAGTGGTGATAAGGTGATCGGCGCACACTAATTTGGCGTTCACACGTCATATAGCTAGGGTTTACATTGTAAATTAATAACAACTTAAACTATTATTTATCAGTCTCAAAACCGAAACACCATCGGCAAACAAATAGCCACACTCAATGAGTGTGGCTTATTTTTGGTTCATCGCGGATT